>JBDSRU010000471.1:0-3536 GCA_039929145.1 Thermoanaerobaculia bacterium | reverse complement strand
GCGGTGCGTCCGCGGACTTACGGCAACCTGCTCTATCTCTGGCTCGGCTTGCCGCTCGGGCTCGCCTATTTCATCGGCCTGACGGTCGGCATCTCGGCCGGGGTGCCGCTGACAATCGTCTGGGTCGGTCTCGCCATCCTGCTCGTGACCTTCCTCGCCGCCTGGGGCGCCGCCGGCTTCGAGCGCCAGCTCGCCATCCACCTGCTCGGCGCGCACGTACCGGAGCGCGTCACGCATCCGAAATCCGCGCGTCTCCTCTCCCGCCTCGGCGCCCTGCTCTCCTCGGCGGCGCTGTGGAAGGGGATGGCCTTTCTGTTCTTCAAGTTCCCGGTGGCGCTCACGACCTGGGTCATCTCCCTGGTGTCGCTCGTCGTGCCGCTCGCCTTCGCCTGCATCCCGATCGCCTGGCTCGTCGATCCTTCCGGATTCGATATCGGGATCGGCTACTGGCAGCCGGAGAGCTTCCTCGGGACGCTGCCGTTCGGCATCGCCGGAGTCCTCGGCCTCCTCGTCGCCTTGCACCTGCAGAACGGCATGGGCTGGATGTGGGCCCGCCTCGCCGAATGGATGCTCGGGTCGACCGCTCCGACTTCTCCGGCCGCTCTGGGCGCCAATCGCGCCGCTGGAGATCCGGCTGCCCTCGTCGACCTCGAACCGGCCGAAAGTACCCCGGCCGCCTGAGGGCAGTTGGCGACCGCCACCAGCGCGGTCATACTTCGCCGCGTGTCGACCTCCGTCCGCAAGCCGTCCGCTCGCGCCCTGCTGATTCCTCTTCTGCTGCTCTCCCTGGGCGCCGCGGCCGGCGCCCGGCAACCCTCCTCCGAGTCGTTCTCGGGTCCCGGTCCATGGATGGTCCGGGCCTGGTTCGGCACGGAGGCGGCGCTGCGCGAGGTCGCCTCCTGGGGAGATCACTTCCAGCGCGACCGCAAGCTCGGCGCCGTGCGTCTCCTCGCCGATTCCGAGCGCGTCGAGGAGCTGCGCGGGCTGGGCTTCTACGTCGAGGTCGATGCCGCCTCGACGGCGCTCATCCGTCACGCCGAGGAAGCCAATCTCCGAGCCGCCGAGTCGCTGGCGCGCGGCGAGAGCCCGGCCTCCGGGATCCCCGGCTTTCCCTGCTACCGCACGGTCGAGGAGTCCTACGCGACGGCGCAGGCGATCGTCGCCGCCCATCCGAATCTGGCGACCTGGATCGATGTCGGCGACAGCTGGGACAGGCTGACTGCCGGCGGCCCGGCCGGCTACGACATGATGGTTCTCAAGCTGACCAACGCGGCGGTTCCCGGCCCGAAACCGATCCTCTTCGCCACCTCGGCGATCCACGCCCGCGAGTACACCACGGCGGAGCTCATGACCCGTTTCGCCGAGCGGCTCGTCGACGGGTATGGCGTCGACGCCGACTCCACCTGGCTGCTCGACTTCCACGAAATCCATCTCATGCTGCAGACCAACCCCGACGGCCGCAAGCAGGCCGAAGGCGGCGTGCTCTGGCGCAAGAACACCAATCAGAACTATTGCGGTGCGGCCTCCAGCAGTCGCGGCGCCGATCTCAACCGCAACTTCTCGTTTCAATGGAACTGCTGCGGCGGTTCGAGCACCAGTCCCTGCAGCGACACGTACCACGGTCCGGCTGCGGCCTCGGAGCCGGAAGTCCAGGCCGTGCAGAACTATCTGCAGGCGATCTTTCCCGATCAGCGCGGCCCGACCTATCCCGGCGGCGCGGCTCCTGACGACGCCTCCGGCATCTATCTCGACGTCCACAGCTTCAGCGACCTGGTGCTCTGGCCGTGGGGTGGGACGGACACCCCCACCGACAACGGCACGGCCCTCACCACTCTCGGCCGCCGCTTCGCCTGGTTCACCGGCTACGTTCCCGAGCAGGCGATCGACCTCTATGCGACCGACGGCACCACGCTCGACTTCGCCTATGGCACCCTCGGAGTCGCCGCGTTCACCTTCGAGCTCGGCACCAACTTCTTCGAGGCCTGCTCGAGCTTCGAGGGCACCGTGCTGCCGGCCAACACCTCGTCGCTCGTCTACGCCGCGAAAGTGGCCCGCACTCCGTATTTGACTCCGGGGGGTCCGGACATCCTCGAGCCCGCCCTGGCGCCGAACCTCGTCGCTCCGGGCACGCCCGCGACGCTAGAGGTGACGATCGACGGCACGCGCTTTTCGAACGCCAACGGCACCGAGCCGGTCGAGGCGATCTCTGCCGGCGAAGGCTTCGTCGATCTCGCTCCCTGGCAGGCCGGCGCTTCTCCACTGCCACTCATCGCCGACGACGGGCTGTGGAACGCCACCGTCGAGCCGGCACATCTGACGCTCGACACCACGGCCCTCGCTCCGGGGCGCCACATCCTCTACGTTCGCGGGCAGGACGCAGGCGGCGACTGGGGTCCCGTCTCGGCGCTCTTCCTGCACGTTCTCGACACGGCGACGGCGCCGTTCCTCCAGGGCGAGGTGCGTGAGGCGGGAACCCTCGCGCCGCTCGCCGCCACGGTCACGGCGGGAACGTTCAGCACCGCGACGACTCCAGGCACCGGCGCCTACTTGTTCCAGGTGCCGCCGGGCACCTACGACCTCCGCGCGACCAGCGTCGGACACGCTGCGCGCAGTGTCGCCGGCGTGACCGCCGCGGCGATGGCTACCGTGACCCAAAACTTCGCGTTGCCGGCCACTTCACCCGTGCTGGTGGACGACGGCGAGGGTGCCGATCCGGGCTGGACCGCGCAGAGCCCCTGGGCGCTCACGACCGAAACCGCGGCCAGCCCGACGCACTCGTGGAGCGACAGTCCGGGAGGCAACTACGCCGACAACCGCGATTCGTCACTCATCTCGCCGCAGGTCGATCTCAGCGCGGGCACGGACACCGAGCTCAAGTTCTGGCACCGCTGCCGCACCGAGGCCGGTTGGGACTTCTGTCACGTCGAGATCTCCGCCAACGGCGGTTCGAACTGGTCCGAGGTCGCGGTCTACGACGGCGATCAGGCCGACTGGGAGCAGGTGTCGATCCCGGTGCCGCAGCTCGACGGCGCCGTCCATGCGCGTGTCCGCTTCCGGCTGACCTCGGACACGAACACGGTCGCCGAGGGCTGGCACGTGGACGACGTCACGATCGCCGCGGCCTTTGCCCCACCTGCCGGAATCTTTGCCGACGACTTCGAGAGCGCAGGCACCGCGAACTGGTCGTTCTCGGTGCCGTGAACATCACGGGTGCTCTCCTTGGTCGAAGCCAAGGGCTGCCGCACCGAGAATTTCGAGCGAGTGCGAATCCTGCAGGAACGCCGCGACACCGAGCCGCTCCCGGTTCCACGACTTCGTGAGACGCAGCGCACGCTTTCGGACCGTTTGCCCGCCGGGCGCTCTTCCAACCGGCGGATCGGCCAACGGAGGACCTACTTCGGCGCCGGTGCGATGGCGAGCCGTTCGCCGGCCGAGTAGGCGACGAACTCCGGTGCGTAGATCGACTGCACCTGCGCCGGGCCGCTACGGAATTCTCCGGCGAGATTCGCCCGCAGGCGATACTTGAAGGTGTACTC
>JBDSRU010000470.1:0-5187 GCA_039929145.1 Thermoanaerobaculia bacterium | reverse complement strand
GCCTGCTCTGTGCCGTGGCGTTCCTCCCGCGTGGCATCGAGCGCGTCGACTCCGGAGCGCCCGGCTCGGGTTGGGGCTTCCGGCTGATCGTCCTGCCGGGAGTCGTGGCGCTCTGGCCGCTGCTCCTGCGGCGCTGGCTCTCCGGCGGTGGAGCGCCGGCCGAGCGCAACGCGCATCGAACTGCCACCGCCAGGGACGGCGGGCCGCGGTCGTGATCCGCCCTTTGCGCACTTTCCATCGCTGGATCTGGATTCTCCTCGCGCTGTTGTTGCCGGTCCTGCTCCTCGCCGCGTGGAGAGCGCGGCAGCCCCTGTCTCCGACACCACTGCAGGACCTGCCCGCGGCGCTCGCGCCGGACGCGCAGCCGGCGGACGATTCCGCGAGGCCGGCGCTATGAGCTCCGGCTACGTTGCAGTCGGGTGGTCGCCGGGCAAGAAGCGCTATGACGCTGTCGTGTGGGGCGCGGCGGCGCTCTATCTCGGCCTGTTCGTGGGAGTCGGGTTGGCCGTGCGTCCGGAGATCACCGCCGAAACCTTGCTCATTCGCGCGTTCGGAACGCTGGCGCTGACGCTGCTGCATGTCGTCCTTGCCATCGGCCCGCTGGCACGGCTCGACCGGCGCTTCCTGCCGCTGCTGTGGAATCGCCGGCACCTCGGCGTCACGATGTTCTTCTTCGCTCTCGCGCACGGCGGCTTCGCGCTCTTTCAGTTCCACGCCCTCGGCGATCGCAACCCGCTGGTGAGCCTGCTCACCAGCAGCACGCAGTGGGGGAGTATCGCGAACTTTCCGTTCCAGCAACTGGGAGCGGCGGCGCTCGTCATCCTCTTTCTGATGGCCGCGACCAGCCACGACTTCTGGCTGACGAACCTCACCGCGCCGGTCTGGAAGACGCTGCACATGCTGGTTTATCTCGCCTACGCGTTGCTCGTCGGGCACGTCGCGTTCGGTGTACTTCAGGATGCGACGAGTTCGCTGCCAGCGCTGGCGCTCGGCGGCGGGCTTGTTTCTTTGGTCGTTCTGCATCTCGCAGCGGCCTGGAAAGGTCGGGCGCTCGATCGCGAAATCGCCGGGCTGTCTGTCGACGGCTTCGTCGAGGCCTGCCGCGTCGGCGACATCCGCGAGAAGCGCGCACGCATCGTGACGCTCGCCGGCGAGCGGGTGGCGATCTTCCGCTACGACGGCCAGCTCTCCGCGGTCTCGAACGTCTGCCAGCACCAGAACGGGCCGCTGGGCGAGGGGCGGATCCTCGACGGCTGCATCACCTGCCCGTGGCACGGCTTCCAGTACCGCCCCGCGGACGGCGCCTCGCCGGCACCGTTCACCGAGCGCGTGCCGACGTTCCGGCTGCGGCTGGTCGATGGCGATCGGGTCTTCGTCGATCCGCGACCCCTGCCGCCAGGCACCTTTGTCGAGCCGGTCGTCATCGCGGACCTGGATTGGGAAAGAAAAAAAGGATCTGTAAAAGAAGAAGCAACAGGCAAAAGCTCGGTAAAGGGGGGGGTGGAAGCGGGCGGGGCCGCCGTGGGTCGGTCGGGCGCGCTCGCTCTGTCGGACGAGGAGTTCTTCGTCGGATTTCTGCCTGTACCTCCTGGTGTTGCGCGCTTCGCGCGCGGGGTCGCGGGTGTCGCGTTGGTGGGCTTCGCGGCGGTGGCGGGAGTGCTCGCCTCGTCGCAGCGGCCGCTCGGCCAGGGGCAGTACGCCTGGGACGAGGAGACGGAGTACGGCGGGCGCCTGCAGACGTTGCCGGTGGCGGGGCTGTGGACGAGACCCACCGGCGCCGCGGCCGGCACCCCCTTTACTGGAGCTTTTCTGCCTTTGGTGGGGGAGGGCAAGCACGGTCCGCCGCCGCACCTGCTCGCCGCAGGCGAGCGCGATCTGGCGCTTTTGGGCCGGCGTATCGAGCGCTACGGCAAGCAGCTGATCGAGGTCGTCGAGGAAGTGCCCAGCAAGGCTTCAGGTGAAGCGTCGGCCACCGGAGGTTCCGTGACGAGCGCCGCAATGGCGCCTCCGGCGCAGGTTGCGCTTGGGCGGCAGGTGCTGCGCGGCGAGATCGTCGACTCCAAGTGCTTTCTCGGAGTGATGAAGCCCGCGACCGGAAAAGTCCATCGCGACTGCGCCATCCGCTGCATCTCGGGCGGTGCGCCGCCGGCCTTTGTCGTTCGTATTGCTGGAGAGGCTGGCTCAGACGGCGCCGAGCGCACGCTGGTCCTGCTCCTCGCGGCCGCCGACGGCGCGCCGCTCGGCCCGCGCATTCTCGACCTCGTCGCTGAACCGGTGGAGATTTCGGGCGAGGTCTCGCGGCTTGGCGACCAGCTGGTCCTGGCGACCGATCCCGCGAGCATTCGCCGGATCCGCGGGTAGAACGTTTCGATTCGGTCGGCGCGCTCGCCTCGCTTGGGGTTCACTCGGCGCGTTTCGTGGTTTGTCGCCTCAACTCCGCGAACCAGTCGAGCACCAGCTCGATGCGCGTGATGGCCGGCTCCGGGTCGACCGGCTGAATGCGGAGGAAGCGGGTGCCGTCAGGCGTCAAGGCGAAGCTCGTGTTGCCGGTGACCGTCTGGAGGAACCGGCCTTCGTGCACGAGCCGCGGGGAGCTCGCTGAGAACGTCCCGCCGGGCGGCATGCGTGGCGTCACGCCTGGAGTCAACGTAACCCCCATCAGCCGGCTGCCGCTCTGGAAGAACAGCTCGCGGCCATCGGGCGACCAGAGAGGCTCGGTGCCGCCGGCGGTCGAGACGAGTCGGCGCTCACCGGACCCGGTACTCGGAGCGACGAAGATCTCCATGCGCGACGAGACCATGGCGTGATAGGCGATCCAGCGCCCGTCGGGCGAGAACTGGCCGTCGTGACCCGTGGCCGGCAGCGGGAAGAGGCGGCGTGGGGTGCGGTCGCCGGTGAGCGGCAGGACCCAGGCCCCGACCCCTTCCGGCTCCTCCGGTCCATGCTCGGCGAACAGAAGGAAGCGGCCATCCGAGGAAGCCGACGTCGGTGTCTGGATCACGCCGGGCTTCGCGGTGAGGCGCTCCTCGCCGCTCGAGCCGTCGACCGGGATCCAGTAGAGGTTGCGCGTTCCGCCGCGTGTGCCGCGGTAGATCACGCGCCGTCCATCGGCCGTCCACTGGGCTGCCTGGCTGCTCGCGGCGCCGGGGCCGATCGGCGTCAGCGTACCGCTGGCGAAATCGAAGATCCAGAGCCGGACGATGCCCTCGCGGATCTGGATCACAGCCCGGCTGCCGTCGGGCGAGATCGCCACGTTCTCGTAGATGCGCGCGGGCAGGGGCAAGGGCGTGAGCGCCCCCGCCCGGTCGATCCAGACCAGACGTTGAGCGGCGGAGGACCGCCCGCCTCGGAGGTAGAGGAGCGTGCCATCGTCGGAGACGGTGTAATTCCCGCAACCCTCGTTGCCGATGCCATCGCTGGGCCACTCGGCGGCCGCGACCGGTACCGCCTTGCCGAGGTCCTGCGCTCCCGGCCGCCACGGCACCGTGAACAGCTGGCCGCGATGGGTGTAGAGGAGCAACCCGGGGTTCGCCGCGTACTGCGGGGCGTCGCCGCCGGTGACGAGACGGCGGTGTGGCCCGGCCGAGAGCGTCTGCACCGCGACGTGGTGCTCGTCGTCACCGGGTCCGGTCCAGACCGAGAACAGGAGCTGGGGTGTCCCCGCGATCCGCTGCGGCCAGCGATGGCTGACCTCGCCGCCGGCCGCGTCCGGGCGCGTGACCTCAGTAGCGGCACCTCCCCCTTCCGGCACGCGCCAGATGCCGCTCATGTTGGTCGGCGCGAAGTAGAGGTAGCCATCGTCGCCCCAAGCGCCGCCGCGTTGGCTCGGTGCCTCGGCGAGCGTCTGCTGCGCCGCCCCGCCGACGGCGATTTTCTTGAGCTTCGAGCCGGCGAAGAAGGCGATCCACTGTCCGTCGGGAGAGAAGAACGGGCCGTCGCCGCCGTCGGTGCCGTCGAGCGCTCTGGCCTCGGGATCGTCCAGCGTGCGGACGAAAATGCGGTTCTTCTCGTCCCTCTGCCCGACGTAGGCGATGCGGGTGCCGTCGCGGGAGATCGCGATCGGGCGGAGATGGGTCGAGCCCAGCTCGTACCCTTCGGGAAGCGCGATGCTGACGTGAGCGCTTCGCGCGCGCACCGCCCCGCTCGGTCCCATCGCTCCGCCCGGGGAGCCGAACCAGCGCGTCAGGCCAAAGGCGAGGAGCGCGGTCGCGAGCGCTGTCGAGAGGATGGCCGGAGCCATCCGGCGCCAGGTCGGGCGCGGATCTCCGGGATCCCCAACGCCAGCGTTCGTCCCCACCGCCGCCGTGGCGGTCGAAAGAGAGACCCCGGTGTCGCTCAACAGGAAGCGGACGACGGACATGTCGGCGAGGCGAAGGGCGCGGTCCTTGAGGAGACAGCGTTCGAGCAGCATGCGCAGGCTGGGCGGCAGGTCCGCCGGCAGGCGGGTCCAGTCCGGTTCGCCGCGTACGATCGCGGCCAGCGTCTCGGTGACGTCCTCGCCTTCGAAAGCTCTGCTCCCGGTGAGCATCTCGAAGAGCACGCAGCCGAACGCCCAGATGTCGGTGCGCCGGTCCGTCGGGCGGCCTTTGGCCTGTTCCGGACTCATGTAGCCGCCGGTTCCCAGGATCATTCCCAGCTGGGTCGGCGCCCTCGTGAGCGTCGGCGAGTTGGCGAACGGGGCGCCCGAGTTGCTGGCGAAAGACCCCTCGCCCTCGAGCGCCTTGCCGAGTCCGAAGTCGAGGACCTTCACCTGGCCCTCGGGGGTGACCATGACGTTGCCGGGCTTGAAGTCGCGGTGGATGATGCCGCGCTCGTGCGCGGCGCCGAGCGCGTCGGCGATCTGCCGGGCGCAAGAGACCGCCTCGTGCCGGGGCATCGCGCTGGCCTTCAGCAGGTCGGCGAGCGTCGGACCGTCGACGAGCTCGAGGACCAGGAAGGTCGTTCCCTGGACTTCCTCGACGCCGTAGATGGCGGCGATGTTCGGGTGGTTCAGCGAGGCGAGGAGCTGCGCCTCGCGCTCGAAGCGCGCCACGCGCTCGGCATCCAGAGCGAACGACTCGTGCAATGCCTTGACCGCGACCGCGCGCTTGAGCCGCGTGTCCGTGGCGCGGTAGACCTCGCCCATGCCGCCGGCGCCGATCGCTGCGACGATTTCGTACGGGCCGATGCGGGTTCCGGGGGACAGCG
>JBDSRU010000469.1:0-4104 GCA_039929145.1 Thermoanaerobaculia bacterium | reverse complement strand
CGGGGTCGCGTCGTGCCAGAGATCTCCGATCCCGCGATCCGAGAGATCTTCGTCGGCAGCTTCCGCCTCGTCTATCGCGTCCTACCCACCCGTGTCGAAGTCCTCACCTTCGTCCACGGCGCGCGTGATCTCGCAGAACTCTGGCGGCGCGAACCGCCCGACGAAGGCTGAAACTCACTCGCCAGCAAGACACTGGACTTCGGAATCGGCGTGCTGCGGGCTGCCGTGGGAGCCGTTCCTCCCACCGTTCGCTCCTACCGCCGGCGCCAGAGTGCGAGCAGCAGGCCGAGAGTCAGCAGGGGTACGTGGTAGTACCAGGGGCGGCCGAAGGAGATGAGGATCGCGGCGGCGATAATGCACGAGCCGCCGAGGAGAGTCGTCTTCAGACCGGCGAGGGGGTTGGTCTGGGGCTGGCGTTGCGCGGATTCGAGGAGGCGCAGCCCTTCGGTGATCAGCATCGGCGCTTTCGACAGCGCTTCCACGAGCTCCGGGGCGCCGCGCAGCCCCTCCTTGGCGAGGCGGAAGGGCGAGAACTGGTCCATGAAGATCGCGTTGACGTGCTTCTGCGAGACCTCTTTGACGTCGAAACCGGGATTCAGGATCTGTCCGACGCCTTCGAAGGTCACCAGCGCCTTCACCATGAGCACCGTCTCGACCGGGAAGTACATGTCGTAGCGCGCCCCCTGCGCCACCGAGCGCAGGATCAGGTGGGCGAGCGGGTACTCCTTGAAATTCGAGGTCTTCGCCCAGCGGCGGCAGATCTCCTCGACCTCCTTGCGGAAGCCGACGATGTCGCCGCGCCGGCCGGGCTGTGCGACCATCGAGAGGTAGCGCGCGGCGTTCTCCGAGTCGCCCATCACCAGGCAGTAGTAGTAGTACATCAGGGAGCGCTTGAGCTCCTCGGTGAATCGGCCGACCATTCCCAGGTCGATGAAGCCGACCTTCGGGCCAGGGAGAATCATCAGGTTCCCGGGATGCAGGTCGGCATGGAAGAAACCGTCGCGGTAGAGCATCCGGATGATCGAGGCGGCGCCGAGATCCAGAAGGTGATCGCGCTGGTCCTGGCTGAGCTCGAGGGTGGCCGCGGCGGTCGGCTTGTAGCCGTCGAGGAACTCCATGCACAGCACGTCGCGGCCGGAGAACTCGCGGAAGATCTTCGGGAAGACGACGTCCGGCATGTCGCGGAAGTTCGCGGAGAAGGTCTCGGCGTTGTCCGCCTCGCGCGTCAGGTCGAGCTCGCGCAACGTGTACTCGGAGAACTCCTTGAAGACCTTGCGCGGCTGCAGGCGCTCGAGGAAGGTCTGCAGGAAGCGGCCGAGCAGATTGAGCAGGATCGTGTCGCGCTTGAGGAGCTCGCGATTGCCGGGTTTCACGACCTTGAGAATGACCACTCTGCCGTCGAGGAGTTTCGCCTTGTGGACCTGGCCGATCGATGCCGAACCGAGAGGATTCGGATCGATCCAGGAGAACATCGCCACCACCGGGCGCTTGAGATCCTTCTCGATGATCTCCTTCAGTCGGTCGAGCGGCACGGCCGGCAGCCGGTCGAGGAGGTTCTTGAGCTCGTCGGTGATCTCGGCCGGCAGGATGTCCTCGCGCAGCGAAAGGACCTGGCCGAGCTTGATGTAGGTCGGTCCCAGAATCTCCAGGCGCCGGCGCAACTGCACCGGGAAGGGCTGCGCCAGGAGTTCCTTGTCGAGGAACGGGCGGGCGAAGAAGGCGGCGACGCGCGCCAGGCCGTAGCCGCGCGGGAAGGGAGCATGCCGGCTGCGGACCCAGGCATTGACGCCGCCGCCGATCAGGCCGAGAACGTGCTTCTGGGTGCCGAAGTAGCGGCCGATGAGACCCGGCGGCGGGGTCTCGACAAGCAGCGGAAAGTCGCCGACCCTCTCGTCGCTCATCGTGGCGCGGCCGGTCCCGGCTCCGGCGGGCTGGGACCGCTCCGGAGCATCAGCGATTGCGTCCGTATTTCTCGTGCGAGGAGACCCAGTCCAGCGACGAGATCGCCGAGGCCAGCGAGATTTCGCCGGCCAGCACCACTCCAGCGACGATCTCGGCGAACTTGCGCACTTTGCCGCGCCCGGTGCAGCCGAGGATCTCCAGGCATTCCCGTTGCGTCGCGAGTCCCGTGCCGCCGCCGTGGGTGGCGACGATCAGCGAGGGGATGGTGATCGAGATGTAGAGCGAGCCGTCGGGGGTGATCTCGGTATAGGCGATTCCGGCCGACGACTCCGAGACGTTGGCGACGTCCTGACCGGTGGCAATGAACATGGCGGTGATGCCGTTCGGAGAGTGAGCTCCGTTGTTGTTGGCGCCGGAGAGGAAGGCGCCGATGGTGGCGATCTGGGCGTGGTAGTGGAGCTGCTCGGGCTCGACGCGCATGTTCTGGATCAGCACTTCGCGCGGAATCGTCGCCTCCGCCGTGACGCGCTTGCCGCGTGTCCGCATGACGTTGACGTGCGACGCTTTCTTGTCGGTCGCGAGGTTCGACTCGAGATAGAACTTGCGGCAGCGCTCCTTGAGGAACGGCTGCTCGAGAATCCACGAGCAGGCGGCGAAGGTAGCGCGACCGACCATGTTCTGGCCGGCGGCGTCGCCGGTCGAGTAGTTGAAGCGCAGATAGGTGAACTTCGCGGCGAGGAAGCTCTCGATGTTGAGCAGCTTCGCCACCGAGGAGGTCGATTCGGCGTGCTCGCGGATCGCGATGATGTTGTGATCGATCCACTGGGCGAAATCCCGGGCGTCACGGGCGTCGTCGAAGACGAAGACCGGAGCGCGCTGCATGGCGTCGTTGACCACAGTCGCCTTGACCCCACCCGCCTGATTGAGGACCTTCATGCCGCGGCTGTAGGAGGCGACGAGGGTGCCTTCGGTGGTCGCCAGCGGAATCAGGAACTCGCCCTGCGCATGCTCGCCATTGACCCGCAGGGGACCGGCGAGGCCGATCGGAATCTGCGCCACGCCGACGAAGTTCTCGATGTTGCCGCGTGTCCCGGCCGGATCGAACGAGAAGCGATTGACATGCTCGAGCGTCTTTCCAGTGTACTCGGCGACGAAGGCCTGGCGCACTTCGGCCATGCGCTGGTTGTGATCGTCTTCCTTGTCGTAGGGAATCTGGACGCGCTTGGGAGTGGCCTCGGCGATCGCGTCGGTGACCTTGAGATCGAGCTCACCGAAGGGAGTGGCCTCGAACTTGACGACGATCTCGTGATTGCCGGTGGCGATGGGGCCGAAGCCGAGGAGATGGAGGATCATGGACTTCTTGAGCGGGAAGTCGAGTGCGCTCGCCTTGGAGATCGCCGCCGCGCTCATCCGCTCGCTCTCGCCGAGATCGATCTCGATGCCTTCGAAGGGCGCCTGCGCGCCGTCGATCGTGATGCTCACGATGCGCGTCACGGTGGCGTCGCTCAAGCGGTTCTTGAGCGTCAGACGCACGCCCTCAGCCGTGTTGGCCAGGCTGCCGAACGTATAGAGCTGTTTCAGGATGAGCGAGGGGATCTTCAGGAACATTCCGAATCCTCCGGGTTCTCGTGCGCGGGCATCCAGTCTAACGGCTTCCCTGCGACGCCGCGAGGTCGAAGACGATTCTGCCTCCGACGACGGTGAGCACGGCATAGACGGACTCGATCCTTTCGGGCGCGATCGCCAGCGGGTCCTCCGAGAGCAGGACGAAATCCGCGAGCTTGCCGCTCACCAGGGATCCCTTGTCGCCCTCCGCGAACTCCGCGTAGGCGGAACCGGTCGTGTAGGCGGAGAGCGCTTCGATCACCGAGATCTTCTGCTCCGGGTGCCAGCCGCCGGGGTTCTTGCCATCGAGGGTACGGCGGGTGACCGCGGCGGCGATGCCAAGCATCGGGTCGAAGGGCGCGTTGGGCCAGTCGGTCCCGAAGGCGAGGTGGACGCGGGCATCGAGGAGCGAGCGGAAAAGATAACTGTCGTGCGAACGCTCCGGACCGAGGCGGCGATCGGCCCAGCGTCCGTCGTCGGCCTCGTGCACCGGCTGCATGGAGGCGACGACGCCCAGTGAAGCGAAGCGGGCGACGTCCGCCGCCCGCAGATGCTGGGCGTGTTCGATACGGAAGCGGCGGTCGCGCGGTCCGTTGG
>JBDSRU010000468.1:0-8917 GCA_039929145.1 Thermoanaerobaculia bacterium | reverse complement strand
AGCGCTTCGGAGATAGAAGGAGCGATCTCGCGGGCGCGCAGCTCCGCCGGCAACTCGCTCGCCCGGCCGTCCGGAATCAGCTCGAAACGCTGTGGGGCCGACGCCTCTGCGAAACGCTCCCCAGCGGCGACTGCCGGGCAGGCGAACGACGCCAGCAGCATCCCAAAGGCGCCGAAGGCGCCGAGCGCGACGCTCAGTCCGGCCTTGGGCGATGGGGCATTTCTGAACATGGAATTCACTGCAAAGTATACACCCGGCGGCGGCCGGAAAGCCAGCCTCCTGTGGGACTTACTCGTACCGCAGGGCGTCGATCGGATCGAGCCGGGCCGCGCGGTAGGCGGGGAAGATTCCGAATACCAGCCCGACGGTCATCGAAACGAACAGGCCGACGGCGATCGACCAGAACGGTGCCGCCGCGGCGAGCGGGGAGAAGGTGCGCACCAGGAGGGCGATCCCCAGGCCCACTCCGACACCGATGACGCCACCGACCGCCGAGAGGGTCACCGCCTCGATCAGGAACTGGGTGAGGATGTCCTGCCGGATGGCGCCCAGGGCTTTGCGGAGGCCGATCTCCTTGGTGCGCTCGGTGACCGAAACCAGCATGATGTTCATCACCCCGACGCCGCCGACCAGGAGCGAGATCGAGGCGATCAGCAACATCGTGAGGGCGACGCCGCCGGTGACCGCCTGGAAGTTTCCGATGAGCTTGTCCGGCGTCATGATGCCGAAGTCGTTCGGCTTGTTGAACGGCACCCCGCGCCGCATCCGGAGGACGTTGGTGCCCTCCTCGACGAGCTGCGCGGTCATCAGCGGATCCTTGGGTACGGTCGCGATGTTGACGCCGTTGCCTTCCTTCTCGACCCAGGGGAAGGCCTGATCGAAAGTGGTGATCGGAAGGTAGACATGCGCATCCGTGGACTCGAACATCGTCGAGCCCTGCGCCTCCATCACTCCGACCACCTCGTAGCGCCGGCCGGCGAACTGCACCCACTTGCCGATCGGGTCGACGAACGGGAAGATCGCGTCGGCGATGTCGTAGCCGATGACGATCACGTCGGCCGAACGCCGCACGTCGGTCTCGTTGATGAACCGGCCTTCGCCGGTCTGCTTGGAGTTGGCGTCGAGGTAGTCGTAGATCACGCCGACGATCGTGTCGGGGTTCGCCTCTTCGCCCTCGTAGTTGACCGTCGGCGCGCTCGAGCCGTTGTTGCCCGGGAACCAGTAGCGCTCCGGTGAGACCGAGCGCATCGACGGGCAGAGCTCCTTCAGCGCGATGGCGTCCTCGTAGGTCAGCGGCTTTCTCATCCGCATCTCGGGGTCGCGCCCATTGCCGGGGCCGAACTGGGGGTCGAACTTCTGGAACTGGACGAGGGTGGCGCCGAACGACTCGAAGCTCGCCGTGACGCTGTTGTTGAAGCCGGCGATCAGCGAGACCATGGCGATCACCGTCGAGACGCCGATGACGATGCCGAGAACGGTGAGGGCGGCGCGCAGCTTGTGCGCCAGGATCGCCGTCTTCGCGAACAGGACATTCTCGAAGAAACCGCGTCGCAGTGCATCGAAGAAGGCCTTACTCATAGCGCAGCGCCTCGATCGGCGTCAGGTTCGCCGCTTTCCGGGCCGGGAAGTAGCCCGCGAAGAATCCGGTCACCACCGAAAGCAGGAGGCCGACGGCGACCAGGCCCGGCGTGACTTTGGTGGGCAGCGGAAATGCGTGCGACAACGCGAAGGAAATGAGCATGCCGAGAGCGACGCCGGCCAGGCCTCCGCCGAGCGAGAGCATCACGGCCTCGGCGAGGAACTGCCGCCGGATGTCCTTCTTGCGCGCGCCGAGCGCGCGCCGGATTCCGATCTCGCGCGTCCGCTCGATAACCGAGACCAGCATGATGTTGGCGATCACGATGCCACCCACCACCAGCGAGATGCCGGAAATGAAGATCACCAGGGCGAACGCGCCGGCCGAGATCTGTCGCCAGACCGCCTCGACCGCGCCGGCCGAAACCAGCCCGAAGGGGTCCTTGGCACCGAACGGCGTGTGGCGCCGGGCGCGCATGATGCCGCGCACCTCGTCCTGGGTCCTCTCGAAGCCCGGCATGCCGTCCGCCGGACGGACGAAGAGCGTCAGGCTGCGCCGCGTTCCGAACTGCTTGCGGAAGGTGCCGAGCGGCACGTAGACCTGCTTGTCCTGATTGCGGCCCAGAACCGAGCCCTGCTTGCGCATCAGGCCGATGACCTTGAACGGGCTGCCCTCGATCCACATCAGGCGCCCGAGAGGATCGAGCTGGCCGAAGAGCTCGGTGCGGACGTCGGAGCCGATGACGACCATCTGCGCGGCGTGATCGACTTCGGCATCGACGAAGAACCGCCCGGCCTCGAGGTCGACGTTCGAGAGCACCGCCATGTTGGCGGTGGTGCCGTTGATCTGCACGTCCTCGAGCTTCTCGCCCTCGCGCTTGACGGTCTGATTGGATCGCGCCGAGACCCCGACAGCGCCACAACCGGCGCACAAGCGCTCCACGGCGCGAGCGTCGTCGACATTGATCCGCTTTCGCTTGAGCGCTTCGAGGAACTCCTCCTGGCTGGTGATGATGCCGAACTGGGTGACGACGAAGACGTCCGGCGAGAGCGAGAACAGCTGCTCGGTGACGAAGTCGTTGAGGCCCGTGACGATCGACACCACGGCGATCACGGTCATGACGCCGATGATCACGCCGAGGAGCGTCAGGAAACTGCGCAGTTTGTTCGTGCGCAGGGCGGTGACGGCGATTCGCAGGGTTTCCATGGCGCTTGGGGTCGAGGCGCTCGCGCTCTCCTCAGTCCGCCTTCTTGTCTGCCTTGCCGTCCGCCTTCTTGGGTTCCTCGAGCCGCACTCGGTCACCGTCCTTGATCTCGCGCAGCGACTTGAACGGTCCGGTGATCACGTCGTCGCCCTCGTTGAGACCGCTCTGGATCTCGACCTGGGTTTCGCCGGTCATGCCCGCAGTGACCAGGGCGAAGGTGGCCGTCTTCTTCTTGCCGTCGGTCTTGAGGATGTAGACACCCTCTTCTTCCGTCGCCTTGGCCTCTCCCTCGCCCGCCTTCTCGCGCACTACCAGCGACTGGATCGGCACGGCGAGAACGCCGCTTGCGGTGCCGGTGAGGATGTCGGCGGAACAGGAGAAACCGGGTCGCATGGTGGTCGGCAGGTCCTTCAACTGGATGCGGACCTCGAAGTTGACCGCTGCGTCCGTCCCGCCCGTCATCGAGGTGATCGGGCTCGACCCGACCTCCGTCACGACGCCTTCGAACTTGCGCTCGCCGAAGGCGTCGATGCGCACTTCGGCGGTCTGCCCCACCTTGACGTTCGGAACGTCGGTCTCGTCGACCTCCATCACCGCTTCGACGGTGCTCATGTCGGAGATCGTCATCAACTTGGTGCCGGCGTTGTTCATCGTGCCGATGACCGCGACCTCGCCCTCTTCGACGGGAAGCGCGGTGATCACGCCGGAGATCGGCGACAGCATCTTGGTCTTCGAGAGCTCGTCCCGGGCGCCGGCGAGATTGGCTCGGGACTGCTCGATCCGGCGCTCGACCGCCTTCCAGTTGGCGTTCGCCGCCTCGTAAGTCGCACGGGAGCGGTCGACGTCGGCCTGCGGGATGATCTGGTCCTTGAAGGAGCGCTCCGAGCGCTCGAAGCTCTTCTTCGCTTCGTCGGCCTGGGCGCGGGCGGCGTCACGATCGAAAAAGAGCGCCTTCAGCGATTCCTCGGCGCCGACGGCGGTCGCCTGGCGCTGGGTGAGGTCGATCTGAAGCAGGAAATCGCCCTTCTTGACCACGTCGCCCTCGCGCACCGCGAGGTTGACGATCTGGCCCATGACGTTGGCCGAAAGATCGACTTTGCGCTGCGCTTCGGTCTTGCCGGTGGCGGTGACCAGGCTCCGCAGGTCCGTGCGCGCGGCCTTTTGGACCGTCACCACGGGCAGCTTCTGGTCCGCCCCGCTGATCATCTTCCCAACCACTCCGAGCACAATCAGGACCGGAATCCCGATCGCAAGGATCTTCTTCGTCCGAGTCATCTTCCTGCTCCTCTTGGAATCAACTGCTTGAATGTTCTACGCGGGAAGTTCAAAAATGTTCCGGTCCGCGGGGAAAGAAAGCGGGCCGGTCCTGACGGATGAAAGGATATCCCCGTGCACGGAGACCTGAGCCTGGTCACGACGATTGCCGTGGCCCTGGGAGCCGCGTTGCTCCTGGGCTTTCTCGCCCTGCGCCTGAAGCTCCCGGCGATCGTCGGCTACCTCCTGGCCGGTGTCCTGATCGGGCCGGCAACGCCCGGATTCGTCGCCGACGTTGGCCTCGCACAGCAGCTGTCGGAGATCGGGGTGATGCTCCTCATGTTCGGGGTGGGGCTGCACTTCTCGCTCGAGGATCTGAAGGAGGTCCGCGGCATCGCCGTCCCGGGGGCGGTGGCGAAGATCGTCCTCGCGACGCTCATGGGGATGGGGGCCGCCCACTGGTGGGGCTGGACTCCGGGAGCCGGCCTGGTCTTCGGTCTGGCGCTCTCGGTGGCCAGCACGGTCGTGCTGCTGCGTGCTCTCGAGGACCGCGGGCTGGTCGACTCGCTGAACGGCCGGATCGCGATCGGTTGGCTCCTGGTCGAGGACCTGGTCATGGTTCTGGTTCTCGTGCTGCTGCCGGCGCTGGGCGGTTTCCTGGGCAGCGCCGGTGCTCCGGGCGCCGAAGCGCCGGCGGCACCGCTTTTCGGCGCCAACAGCCTGGGTCTGGCGCTCGTCGTCGCGATCGTACAGCTGGGCATTTTCGTCGTCGCTATGCTGGTCGGGGGGCGGAGGCTCTTTCCCTGGCTCCTCTGGCAGGTCGCCAGGACCGGGTCGCGCGAGCTCTTCACCCTCTGTGTCATGGCGGCGGCGGTCGGCATCGCCTACGCGTCTTCGGCGGTGTTTGGCGTGTCGTTCGCCCTGGGTTCCTTCTTCGCCGGCATGATGCTGAGCGAGTCCGCGCTAGCGCACCGCGCCGCCGAGGAGTCCCTGCCCTTCCGGGACGCCTTCTCGGTGCTCTTCTTCGTCGCCGTCGGCATGCTCATCGATCCGGCAATCCTGATGCGCGAGCCGCTGCGCGTCGCCGTCGTCGTGGCGATCATCATCGTGGGGAAGTTCGTCATCGCCCTCGGGCTGGTGCTGCTGTTCCGGTATCCGTTGAATACCGCCCTGACGATCGCAGCGACCGGCGCGCAGATCGGAGAGTTCTCGTTCATCCTCGCCGGGATGGGAGTCGGCCTCGGCCTGCTGCCGATCGAGGGCCGCGACCTGATCCTCGCCGGAGCGCTGGTCTCGATCGGCGTGAACCACCTCGTCCTTGCCGGCATCGAGCCGGCCCAGCGCTGGGTGCGGAAGCGCTCGGCCCTCGCCAATGCCCTCGAGCGCCCGTCCGACCCCTTGGCCGCACTGCCCATGGAGGTCGGAGAAAAAGAGCTCACCGGGCATGTGGTCGTCGTCGGCTACGGTCGCGTCGGGCGGCGCATCGGCGACGCGCTGACCGCGAACGGCACGCACTTCGTCGTCGCCGATCGCAACCGCGAGGTCGTCGAGGGCCTGCGCGCGCGCGGTGTCCATGCAGTTTCGGGCGATGCCTCGGATCCGGTGGTCATGGCGCAGACCCATGTCATGCGGGCGAGCCTGCTGGTCATCGCGACGCCGGACAGCTTCTCGGCGCGCAAGATGCTCGGGCTCGCGCGCATTCTGAATCCCGGTATCGAGACCGTCGTGCGCACGCACAGTGAGGAGGAGGCCGAGCTGCTTCGCGAGGAGCGCGCCGGGAAGGTCTTCATGGGCGAGCACGAGCTCGCCCTCGGCATGACCCGGCACGTCCTGGAGTTCCTCGCAGCCACCACGTCGACGGCGCGCTGACCGAAACTTTCAGCGCGCCAGGTTGCGCTCGAGCTCGAGCTCTTCGAACCGGCGCCCGGAGCGGCGGGCAAGATCGAGCGCCTGCCCGAGCGCGCTCGGGGTGCTCGCCTTTCCCCCGCTGGCGATTTCGATCTCCGCGAGAGCCGAGAGCAGCGCGATCCGCCGCGAGACACTCGTCGAGCTCGAGGCGTCGTCCCCGAAGCGGGCCAGGCGCTCGCGCGCGGCATCCAATCGCCCGGCGGCGGCATCCACCCGCGCCAGAATCGACTGGGCGACGGCCATCGGCGCGCTCGTGGCGCTCCCCGCGGGAAGTCGGCCGAGGGCGCGGCTCGCGATCGCTTCGGCCGCGGGCGCGTCGCCAGCACGGAGTTCGGCGGCGGCGTACGCGGCTTCGATCGCCGCCGCGAAGTCGAGGTGCCCTTTGGCGATCGCCAGTTGTGCCGCCGCGCCGAACTCGCGGCGCATCGAGGTGCGGTCGCCGCGCGCGTCGGCCGACAGCCCGCGCAGGAGGTTGGAGCTGATGACCCCCAGATAGCCGCCGGTCTGGGTGCCGTACTGCTCGAGCTCGGTGGCCAGCGGTTCGACGCGGTCGAGCTCGCCGGCCGAGACGGCGATCGATCCCCGGAGGCAGAGAGTGCCGACCAGGGCCGACTTGTCGTCGGCGTTGCGGAGCATCGTCGCCGCCTCGTCGAGATTTGCGATCGCCTCGGGGCGCCGTCCCAGGTCGTCGAGGGCTTCGGCGTGAGCGGCCAGGACCTCGCCGAGGCGGTACGGATTGCCGTCGCGCCGGCGGTCGGCGACGGCCTCGCGCAGCATCGCTTCGCCCCGCGCCGGGTCGCCGCGGAAGGTGGAGAGCTGTCCGAGGTTGTGCAGCATCAGCGTCGGTGGGGATCCGGCTCTCCTTGCCGCTTCGATCGAGCGCTCGAGCAGATCCTGCCCAGGGGCGAGCTCGCCGCCGATCAGATGCTCGATCGCAAGGTCGTTCAGGACGCGCGCGAGCGCCTCGAAATCTCCCGCGCTCTCGAAGTGGGCGCGCGCGAGGTCCATCTCGCGATAGGCCTCCTGCCGTTCTCCGAGAGTCGACAGCAGCCGGCCGCGGGAGGCTCGGATCTGGCCCAGGAGCTCGCCGCGTCCGCTGGCGAGCGCGGCGTCCCTGGCGCTGGTGAAGAGCACCAGCGCGCGTTGCGGCTCGTCGGAGGAGTTGGCGAGCGAAGCGTCGACATAGTCGAGCAGGGGATCGCCGTCGGCGCCGGGTATCTGGCGCAGGCGAGACGCGATCAGCTTGGCCTCCGGCAGGCGGCGCTTCTGATCCAGGGCGAGGGCGAGGTGGGCACCGGCGTCGAGACTCGCTGGGGCGGCGGCGAAGCCGCGTTCGAGCCCGGCGATCTCGCTCGCTTCGAGACGGGAAAAGGGGAAGGGGCGCGGAGAGGACTGCGAAGCGCGCGCCCGCCCGGACTTTCCGGCGGGCGAGTGTCGATCGCTCGCGGACGGCCAGAACAGCCAGGCAGCCAGAGCGGCGACGAGGACACCTCCTGACGCCAACGCGAGCCGGCGTCCGTGGAGGAATCGGCCCGCCGCTCGCCGCCGGCGGCCGGTCCTCCGTGCCTGCGCGACGACCGGGCGCCCGGCGAGGAGACGTTCGAGGTCGGAGGCGAGCTCGCCGGCGTCGCGGTAGCGATTCTCCGGACGCTTCTCCAGCGCCTGCCGGAGGATCGCGTCGAGGTCATCGCCGAGAGCTTCGGAGAGATCGGGCTCGGTCTCGAGAACCGCCTGCTCGTAAGCCGCCGCGGACCGGGTCGAGGCCGCGAACGGACGCCGGCCGGCGAGCAGTTCGTACAGTACGACCCCGAGTGCGAAGACGTCGGTCGCCGGTGACACCGGCTCGCCACGAAACTGCTCCGGAGCTGCGTAGGCTGGAGTGAGCGCCCGCGCCCCGGTGCGCGTAATGGCGAGGTCGGCCTCGCCTCCTGGAACGAGGAGCTTGGAGATGCCGAAATCGAGCAGGCGCGGCCGCCCCTGGCGATCGATCAGCAGGTGCCGCGGCTTGAGGTCGCGATGGACCACGCCGCGCTCGTGGGCATAGCGGACCGGTTCCAGAATCGAGAGGAAGAGGCGCACGCGCGCCGTCCGGTCGAGCTCGTGCTCGGCCGCCCAGGTGATCAGATCGACGCCATCGACGTATTCGAGCGCCAGATACCAGATGCCTTCGGGGGAACGGCCACCGTGAAGGAACCGCGCTATGCCCGGATGCTCGAGCAGCGAGAGGATCCGGAGCTCGTCGCGAAAGCGCCGGATCGACTCGCTGTCGGCGAGCGGCCGGTCGAGGATCTTGAGCGCCAGCTGGCGGGAGAAGTCGGCAGTTTCCTCGTGCGCCAGGAAGACGCGGCCCATGCCGCCGCGGCCGAGTTCGCGCTCGATACCGTAGGGACCGATGCGCTCCGGAATGGAACCGGTGGGCGACTCGGCCTCGAGCCATTCGCTCCACGGCGAGCGATCGAGCGGCGAGTCGGGATCTTCCGCGCGGTCGAGCAGGCGAACGAGCGCGGCGGCGAGCTCGGGCTCGCGAGCGGCGAGACTGTCGACGAACTGACGCCGAGCTTCACTCTCGAGCTCGAGGGCGCGCTCGAAAAGCTCGGTGATCTCGTCGGTCGAGCTGGAGTCGCTCAAGTGGGTGACCGGAGATCTCGGAGCTCGGCGTTCAGCCAGGCGCGGGCGAACTTCCAGTCGCGCTTGACGGTCGGTGTCGAAACGTCCAGGCAGAGCGCGACCTCCTCCAGGTCGAGGTCGGCGAAGTACCGCATCTCGACGACGCGCGCCTGGCGCGGATGGGTCAGCGCGAGGGCGGAGAGCGCACGATCGAGGTCCAGGAGCTCGACGTCGCGCACCGCGAACTCGTCGATCTCCGAGGCCGGCACGTCCGGAGGGCTGCGCTTCTGGGCCCGCCGGGCGCGGACGTGATCGATCAGCACGCGGCGCATCATGCTGGCGGCGAGCCCGAAGAAGTGGGTGCGGTC
>JBDSRU010000467.1:0-4196 GCA_039929145.1 Thermoanaerobaculia bacterium | reverse complement strand
GCTCCGCCAGCCGCCCGGCGATCGCCTCGCCGATTCCCTGCGAAGCGCCGGTCACCAGCGCGGTCTTGCCGTCCAATCGGAACATGTCGATCTCCTCAAATCCCCTGGGATCCAGCGCCGGCGAGCGCGTCGAGCGCCGCGGGCTCGGAGACTGAAATCGCCTCGACCCCGGGCACGATGCGCTTCACGAGGCCCGTCAGAACGGCTCCCGGGCCCACCTCGACGAAGCGCCGGACGCCCAGGACATCGTGCAGGTGGCGCACCGACTCGACCCAGCGCACGGGACCGTCGATCTGGCGCGCCAGCGCCTCACGCAAGGCTCCGCCGTCGCTTTCCTGGCGAGCGTCGATGTTGACCACGACCGGCATCCTGGCGGCCGCGAACACGGTGGCGGCGAGCATCGGCTCGAGCCCGGCGCGGGCCGGCTGCATCAGCGCGCAGTGGAAGGGGGCCGAAACTGGCAGAGGAAGCGCGCGTTTCGCGCCGCGCTCCTTGGCCAGGACCATGGCGCGCTCGACCGCCGCTTTGTGGCCGGCGATCACCGTCTGCTCCGGAGAGTTGTAGTTCGCGACGGCGCAGACAGCGTCCCCGGTTTCGGCAGCCGCGTCGGACGCCAGCCCCCTCACCGCTTCGGAATCGAGACCGAGGATAGCGGCCATCGCGCCCACGCCCACCGGCACCGCTTCCTGCATCAATTCGCCACGCCGCCTCACCAGGCGCACCGCGGCAGTGAGCGAGAGGACGCCGGCGGCGACCAGAGCCGAGTATTCCCCCAGGCTGTGTCCCGCTACAGCGGTCGGCATGTAGCCCCGCGACGCGAGAACGCGTTCGATCGCCACCGATGCGGTGAGGATCGCCGGTTGCGTGTTGGCGGTCAGCTGCAGCTCGGACTCGGGACCCTCCCAGCAGAGCGCCGCGATGTCGAATCCCAGGGCCGCGGAGGCCTCGTCGAAGGCTGCGCGGGCTTGCGGGAAAGCCTCGGCCCAGGCTCGTCCCATACCGACTTTTTGCGAGCCCTGGCCGGGGAACAGGAATGCGGTGTCCGTTCGCAGAAGGACCTTCCCGGGCGCGCTCAGCACGCGGCCTTGGCGGAGCTGGCAGGGGTCGAGGAGAGATCCGCGGCCGCCGCGGCGAGAGGCGCTTCAGCGGCGTGCAGCTCCTCCACCTTGTCGCGGATCTTGACGTGCAACTCGGCGACACTGAACTCGACGGCGCGCTGAATGGAGCTGCGGATCGCCTTCGCGTTCGACCGCCCGTGGGCGATGAAACAGCCGCCCGCGACACCCAGCAGCGGCACCGCGCCGTACTCGGCGTAGTCGGTGCGGCGCTTGAAAGCCATGAAGGCCGGCCGCGCCAGCCAGCCACCCAGGCGGGTACGGGCCGTGCGACGGAGCTCCTCGCGCATCATCGAGACGATCAGCTCGGCCATCGATTCCGCCGACTTGAGCAGAACGTTGCCGACGAACCCGTCGCAGACCACCACGTCGGCCTCACCGTTGAAAACGTCGCGCCCCTCGACATTGCCGATGAAGTTCAGCCCGGTCGCCTTCAGCGAACGGAAGACCTCGCGGGTCAGGCCGGTGCCCTTGGCCTCTTCTTCGCCGATCGAGAGCAGGCCGATCCGCGGAACGGTGATTCCGATGACCTCCTGGGCGTAGAAATGTCCCATCACCGCGAACTGGCGCAGGTGCTCTGGCCGTGAGTCGACATTGGCGCCGACGTCGAGCACGACCGTGCGGCCACGGGGATTCGGAAAGACCGCGGCGAGCGCCGGCCGGTCGACTCCCGGCAGCGCGCCGAGGAAAAGCTTCGCCGCCACCATCGCGGCACCCGTATTGCCCGCGCTGACCATCGCCTGGGCCTTGCCTTCGCGCACCAGGTCGGCGCAAATCACCAGCGACGAGCGCCGTTTCTTGCGCACCACCGTCGGCGGGTCGTCCATCTCGATGCGCTCGTCGGCATGCACGATCTCGATGCGGCCGCGAGCCGCGCCCAGGCGCTGAAGCTCGCGTTCCAGCCGCTCGGCGTCGCCCACCAGCAGGATCGAGACCCCGTCGCGAGTGGCGCTTTCGAACGCCCCGCGCACCGCGGCGCGCGGAGCGAAATCGCCTCCCATCGCGTCGACGGCGATGCGCATCGGAGAACTGGAGCTCTTGAGGACCTTAAGTGCGGGCCTGAACGTCGACCACGTCGCGTCCGCGATAGGTACCGCAGGACGGGCAGACGCGATGCGGGAGCTTGCGCTCGCCACATGTCGCACAGAGCGACGAAGGCGGCAGGGTCAGTGCGTCGTGCGCACGGCGCTTGTCGCGCCGGGCCTTGGAGTGACGTCGTTTCGGATTCGGCATCTTCGCTTCCCCTCTTCAGTATTCGCTGCAGTCAATCCGTTACCGTTCGCAGCTCCGCGATACCGGCAGATTCAGCCGGCTCCGCCGGCTCGCGGCTCCTTGAGCGCCGCCAGCGCCGCCCATCGCGGATCCACCCGCTCGAGGATGCAGCTGCAGCGCTCTTCGTTCCAGTCCTGCCCGCATTGCGGACAAAGTCCTGCGCAATCTTCGCGGCAGAGCGGCTTCATCGGCAAGCTGAGCTCCACCTGCTCAAGGATGAGAGGGCGGCTCTCAAAGACGCCTCCCTCCACCTCTACCAGCCCTAGCTCCTGCGCCTCGAGCTGCTCTTCTTCCGTCGCTTCCCGCTTTCGCGAGCGCTCGACGAGAACCAGGTCGATGGCGCTCTCGACCTCCTGCTGCACCGGCTTGAGGCACCGGTTGCAGGACACGGTCTGCTCGTAGCGCAGGCCGGCGTGAAGCAAGAAATCCGGAGCCGTGAGCGTCAGATGGCCCTGACAGCGGACCGGGCTGATCTCGAGCAGCTCCAGATCGCGCTTCTCTTCCTCGGTGAGCTCGATCGACTCCTGCCAGAGGAAGGGTTCGTAGCGGGCAGCATCCAGGCGGATCTTCATCCCTTGTGCTCCCCAGAAAGCCGGTGAAGACTAGCGGATTCAAGGCCTTTCGTCAATTTCTCCGTCCCCGGAAGGTGACGACTCCTCGCTTTCGGCCGCGAGCTCCGGATGGGGCGCGCAGAGCCTGATCCGGGCCCCTTCCGGGTCGTGCCAGACCTCGAAGGCGATCGCCGCGCAATCCTGGAAGGGCGAGAGCAGCCTGGCGACCCCGGAGATCCGCTCCACTTCCGCCGGTGGCACGAGAGGGAGCCTCGCGAGGTTGTGCGCCACGAGCTCCAGGGTGCGCGCGGTCGCCACCGGCATCAGGCGGCCCGCCTGACCGAGCCAGGGCCCCCGGGCGCCGGGACGCGGCAGGTGGCGCTCGAACCAGGGGACCATCCCGAGCGCTTCACGCTGCGCGCTCTTCTGCGTTCCGCGCACCGTCCAGCCCAGCCGTAGCGCCGGCTCCCCGGCGCCCAGAATCGCCAGGATCGACTCTCCGGGCAAGCGGAAGCTGCGGCCGCCGCCGCGCTGCAGCACCGCGACGCGCGGAATGGCACCTTCGGCCGCCTCCCACAGCAGGAAGAGCCCGGGTCCGCCGACTGGACCGCGGTCGGTCGAGCTCACCCAGAGCGCGACGCCCGGGAAGCTCCAGTCCGAGGCCGCCTGGACGGCCTCTGGCAGGTTGCCGGAAAGCACCTCGAGGCCCCCGTCGCTGCGCTGCAAGACGAACCGCCCCGCCGGCAGCGGTCCGACCTCGCGGCGTAGCCTGACTTCGGCGATCACCGGGCCCTGCGCCGCGAGACTCGCCAGGTCGACCGCAGGGGCCGGCGGAGGGAGCTCGGGCGGCACACCGCTCGCCACGATCCACAGCGGTCCCTGCCAGCGAATCTCGTAGGTGCGCCCCCCGGAGTCGACCCGTCCCCCGGCCAGCCAAGGGTTTCCCGCCAGCCGGCCTGCAAGCCGCGCCGCCCAGCCGATTCCGGATTCGATTCGAGCCGCGCCCAGAAAGCCGCCACCCGTGGTGTTCCAGGCCAGGGCAATCTCCCGGGCAGGCGGAAGCTTGAAGGGGCCGAAGCCGGGCAGACGCGGCATCGCGACTCCGCCGAGGCGCGAGAGCTCCGAGAGATAGAGGTCGAGGTCACCGACGCGCTCGTCGAGCTCCCCGAGGTTCTGGTGCGGCGAAGCGAGCCAGAGGGAGCGCTCGAAGGGGGCGTCCGCAGCGAGGATCGCCGCGAGCTCCGGTGAAGCGATCCCG
>JBDSRU010000466.1:0-2664 GCA_039929145.1 Thermoanaerobaculia bacterium | reverse complement strand
CCTCGCGCGGCGCCCAGCGCTGCAGCTGACGGCGACCGCGCGCAACGAGGGGTCGGTCCAGGAGTGCAGACGGCGTATCGCCGGCGTCGACTGGCGAGCCTTCGATGCGGCATCCGATGCCACCTCCGCGCATGCCGAGTTGCTCTCCGGAAGCGACTGGGTGATCAATGCCATCGGTATTCTCAAGCCGCTCATTCGCGACGACAACGCCTTCGAGGTCGAGCGCGCCGTCCGCATCAACGCGCTCCTCCCACTGTGGCTGGCGAGGGCGACGGCGGGGCGCGCGCGAGTGCTTCAGATCGCCACCGATTGCACCTTCTCCGGCAGCCGTGGGCGCTATACCGAGGCCGACTCCCACGACGCACTCGATGTCTACGGCAAGTCCAAGAGCCTCGGCGAAGTTCCCGCGGCGCATGTGCACCACCTGCGCTGTTCGATCGTCGGGCCGGAGGCGAAAGCGCCAAAGTCCCTGCTGGAGTGGGTCCTGGGGCAACCGCGCGGCGGGACCGTGAACGGCTTCGTCAACCACCGCTGGAACGGCGTGACCTCGCTGCATTTCGCGAAGCTTTGCGCGGGCATCATCGAGTCGGGCCTCGACCTGCCTCGCCTGCAGCACATCGTTCCCACCGGCACCGTGACGAAGTGTGAGCTCCTCCAATCCATCGCGCTGCGCTTCGATCGCGCCGATCTGACGATCCAGCCGACCGAGGCTCAGGTCGTCGTGGACCGGACGCTCGCCACCGGCGGCGACGCCCGCAACCGCGCGCTGTGGACCGCGGCCGGGCATGCTGAACCCCCGAGTGTGCCGCAGATGATCGAGGAGCTGGCGCGCTTCGACTACCGCTACAAGCCGTCAGCTGCCGTCGGCGACGCGATTCCCCGCGCGAAAGGCGAGTCGCAACTCGACTAGAAAGAGCAGCATCGCGACACCTGTTCCGAACCAGCTGCGGGCGCTTTCGCCGTCACTCCAGATCGCGAGACCGGCGAGCAGCGCTCCTCCCGCGAGCAGGGCGGCGGCGGTCGCCGGGTGCCCCATCCGTCCGCCCGCCAGCCGCTGATACAGGTGTTCGCGGTGCGATTCGCCGAAACGAGCTCCCAGGCGCCAGCGCGCGAACAGCGTCCACAGCGGATCGAGCAGGAAGAGACTCAGGCTGAGCGCAATCAGGAAGAGGTGGCGCTCCCGCAGGTCGGTCGGTCCCAGCCAGGGCCAGGCCGCGAGGAGAAAGCCAAGGAAGCCGCTGCCGACATCTCCGAGGAAGATGCGCGCCGGCGCCCAGTTGAAGACGAGGAAGACGAGCAGCGTCGCGGCGAGCAGCCCGGCGAGAGGCGTCACGCGGGACGCGACGGCGGCGAGCGCCAGAATCGTCAGCAGCGCCTGTCCGGCGGCCAGTCCGTCGATGCCGTCCATGAAGTTGAAGAAGTTGGTGACCGCGACCAGCCAGAGGGCGGCCAGCAGCGCTCCGGCTAAGGGCGGCAGCGCAACGTTCGCTGGCGGCGGCAGCGGCAGATGCTCGAGCCCTCCGAGGATGGCGACCACCGCGATCGCCGCTGCACACTGCACCGCGAGCCGACTCGCGGCTGCGAGAGACGCGAGATCGTCCCAGAGGCCCATCGCGGCCAGCACGAGTGCCGCGCCCAGCACGACCCAGATTCGCTGCTCGAGTTCATGGCCCATCGCGGCCAGCGTCGCGACGCCAGCGAGAACGCCGAGGACGATCGCCGCTCCACCGCCGCGCGGCCGCGCTCGCCGATGCGAGCTGCGCGCGTTGGGGACGTCGAGCAGGCCGAGCCGTGGTGCCCAGCGCAGCAGCGCCAGGAGGAGGAGCAGCGTCACCATCGCCGCGACGGCAAGGGGCAAGGCGGCGGGCAACCCGGCGACTCGGTCGGCGGGCAGCGCGTTCATACGTGACCTCCGCCTTCCTGGTGCGAAATCGATTCTCCCGCGAGCTCAGCGACCAGTCGCGGCAACTCCTCGTTCAGACGACGGCGCGGCCGCCAGCCGAGCTCGCGTTGGATCCGGGCAGACGAGTACCAGGCGTCCCCGAGCAGGCGTTCGACGGCGGTCGAATCGAAACCGACCCTGCGGCCGAGGAGCACGGCGGCGCCGTCGCCCATTCGCCCCAACGCCCGCCAGGCCGTTGCGGGCAAACCCCAGCCGACCGCCCTCCGCCCCAGAACTTCGCGCGCATGATCGAAGATCGCCCGCGTCGAGCTCGGCTCGTTCTCGCAGGCGAGGTAGATCCTTCCCGCCGCCGCCGTCTCGTGGCGCGCCGCGATCGCGAGCGCCTCGACCGCATCCTCGACGTGCACGACGCTCCGCCGGTTGGCGCGGCGCGGGGGCGGCGGAAAGCGGCCGTGCACGATGGCCCGCAGGAGGCGGTCCAGATTGCCCTTTTGACCTCGGCCATAGACCAACGGGAAGCGGACAACGACGCCTTCGAGTGCACCGGCTCCGCGCTCTGCGAGCACCAGGCCCTCGGCCAGCAGCTTGGTGCGGCCGTAGGCGGCGACCGGCGCCGGCGTCGCGAGCTCGTCCAGGCAATGCGGCGAGCCGGCGCCCATCGCCGCGACACTGCTCGCGAAAACCAGCCGCCGCGTGCCGGAGGCGACCGCAGCGATGAGGAGCTGGCGCGTCGCTTCGACATTGTCACGATAGTGATCCGC
>JBDSRU010000465.1:0-7028 GCA_039929145.1 Thermoanaerobaculia bacterium | reverse complement strand
CGAACAGTGGGTTCGAGACTCATCTTTTTCTTGGGCCTGCGGGTCTCCTAGGAGACGCTGGGCTTTCCCCGCAGGGAGCCCGCCGCAGTCATCGTGCCGGTGCTCATCGGATGAACCGCTCCCAACTGCCGTAGCGCTCGCGGATGGGCCCCCGGCGCAGGCTGAGCAGGATGACGAGCGCTCCTGCGATCGCGTCGATCGAGCGGGAGCTCGTGGTCGCGCCAGTCAGCAGCCACGGTGCGGCGATCACCCACGCTCCGAGGAGCACGTTGACGAAGCGCAGAGCCCGCCCGACATCGGCCAGCGCCATCACGGCGAAGGTAACGATGAGGGCGCCAGTCAAGTGGTCGCTGTGCGCGGCGGTGCCGGCGATGCCCAACAACGCCGGTGCAAACATGAGCCAGATACCCAGCCCGACGCTCGCCAGCAGGTTCCAAGGCAGGGCCACTCCCCAGACCATGGCCATCGGACGGACGACGTCGGGATGCACGGGGCTGACCGCCGGCAGATCGCGCAGCGTTCCTCCAGACCAGAAGGTGCGCCAGAACGGTTGCCCCTCGCGCTGAGCCTGAGCCAAGAACTGGCACATCGCGACCACCTCGTCGAGCGTGAGCGAGATCATCACCAGCATCGCGGCCGCGGCGATCAGGCACGGGGTGCACCAAGCGCCGACGGCGACCGGCTGCAAGATGATGAGCGAGACGCTGACGACGCCGAGCGGAACGACGAGAATGCCGAAAAACGCGACCATCCACGGCATCGTTCGCCACCGCGCCTTGTCGCCCATGAAGCCCATGAGGAACTCGATCATGTAGGCGACCGCTCCCAGGCCGGCATCCGGGATCGGGAAGGCGCGCGAGACGTCCGAGGTCAGCACACGCTGCGTCCCGAGGCCGAAGAACGGATCGGCAAGCGACGCGATGTGTTTCAGCTGGAACGCCGTCATCTGCCGCGAGAGAAAGAACCCGACCAGGGCCAGTGCAATGATCGGCGCTCGTTGCGGCCAGCTCGAGGGGTTGTACGACCAGCCCCGCGGCACATCCGGGCCGGGCTCCATGTTCATCCCGGCGGGCATCGGCATGCCCGGCGCGAGGATGGCAAAAACGACCACCAGCGCGCCAACCAGGGTGTCATTCGAGTAGGCGGCAGCGGTCGGCGCCCAGAAGACGAGTGGCGCGCACAGCAGCCAGAGACCCACGAACGAGTTCGCCCACGGCGCCCAGAGCGCCAACAAGGGACGGGCTGACAGGGAGAGGATGGCGAGGATGATGATAAGTGCGCCGCTCACGACATCGCTCACGTCGAGCGCAAAGCTGCGGTACCCGAGCGCGAAGACTCCGGTGATCAGCCACAGGCCGAGGATCATGCTGGCGAAGTGCGGCCAGACGGGCTTCGACTGCACCATCATCGCGTGGTCGTGGGTGACGGCCATCGTTTCGGGGGTCTTCGTCGCAGGTGCTGCATGGCCATCGTGGCCGGGCGGGTGATCCGGGCTCATTGACCCTTCTACCCCTCCGGCCGTTCTGCCTGTTTCTGTATCGCCGCCGAGGGCTCCAGCTTGTTCTCGCGATACCAGCCGAGCGGGTCGGCCTTCAGTGCCGCCACCATCTTCGGCAGCGTGGCGCGAAGCGTACGTGTCGGCTCCCAGCCGAGCAGTGTGCGCGCACGCGAGATGTCGAGCGCGTAGTGATCGTTCGCGCGATCGATCATCCACGGACGGATGAACGGATCGGCGCCTGGAAGTTTCTCCAGCACCCACGCGCCTGCCTTTGCCAGCGGAGCGAGCACGCTGGGGACCTCGAGGGTCTCCAGGTCTTCGGCGTGGAGCAAGCGGGCCAGCGTGTGCTGCAACTCGTCGTAGCTGAGCACCTCCGGTTCGCCGAGGAGCAGCGGTAGCTCTGGTGGCAGGGCGGCGCGGCGCGCCACGACGAGCGCGATCGCGTCCACCAGATCGTCCATATGCAAAAACGATTGGCCGTGCGCGGTGCTGCCGGAGTAGATGCGGCTGGTGAGCTGCCGCTCGTGGATGCGCTGGATCTGGTGCGCCAACGGGATCGAGTGGCAGAGGTCGTCATAGACGCCCGCGATGCGCAGCAGCACAGCCGGTATATCGCCGCGCTCGGCGTGGATTACCGCCTCAGTCCGGACCTTCGACTCCGGGTACGCCCACGTCGGCGCCAGCGGCGAGTCCTCGCGAATCAGCTGACCGGGATCGACGGGCCCGTGTACCAGCATCGTGCTCGAGAACAGAAACTGCTCCACCGAAAAGCGCAACTCGTGGAGGCCGCGCAGCAGGCGTGCGGTGCCCCTGACGGTGATCTCCTCGTATTTCGGGCTCGGCTCGCCAAGAAAATCGTAATACGCGGCAAGATGGATCACCGAGGCGACGTGTGCCCCGTGATGTGCGTGGATCGCGCGGAGCCCGTCCATCACGCTCTCCTCTGACGTGATGTCGACGGGCACCGCGACACACCCGGGCGGCGGCGGTGCGGGTGCCTGTCGATCAAAACCGACGACGTGTTGGAACTGTCCCGCAAACCTCCGCATCACGGCCTCACCGATCGATCCGTTGGAGCCTGTGACGATGACGATCCCGCGTTCTGCTGTCATAGCCCCTCTCTGAGGTGCATCGGGTGTAACTGGCTCGTCACGCCGTTGGCCCTTACCGACTCTCCAGGTGATGCGCATGAACGATGCCGCAACACCCTCCCGCCTCATCGACGACCGGAAGACTCGTGGCGCGATGCTCGTGCAGGGTCCGCCGCGCCTGTTCGACCGGCTCCTTCTCGCCGCAGCACGCGGATGCCGGCCGCATGATCTCGCTGACAGGTACCTCCGACGCCTGCCGCTCGTCAGCCGCTACGCTGCAACAGACGTCGCGCTCGGTGACCACGCCCACCACCTTGAGGCTTTTCGAATCCTCGACGACCGGCGCGCAGCCGCAACCCGAAGTGCGCATGGCGCGGGCGGCGTGCGCGGCGGTGTCCTGCGGCGTACAGCACGACGAGATCTCGATCGGTTCCATTACGTCGCTACAGCAACTCATGTGTGCTCCTTTCGACAGGAGACGTCAACAGATTGGGAGTGCTTCCAGGCTGCGCTTCGACGGTAGCCAAGAAGCCCTCTCGGAGGAAGCGCATTTTCTACTCATCCGCCGCGATGCTCCTCACCTCACGTGGCGGGGTGAACGGCTCGTTCGGCTAGAGCTGTCAGGTTGGTGAGCTCCTGCGGCGCGGGCAACAGCTACGACCGTTCCGTGACCTGCGAATCGCGAGGGGCCCGGAAGCGCCGAACAAGCGTCACCGCGAGTATCGGAACGACCAGCCACTGGAGCAGCGGAGCGACGCCGATTCCGAAGACGGTGGGCATCGCCTCGGCATAGGCCCAATTCCGAGCGATCGCGACGTTCCACCACTCGCTCCAGATCGTGTAGACCAGGCCCGACATGACGAAGAGCGCGATGGCCCCCGGGCGCCGCTCCTGGATCCAGAACCGATCTCGAAACGCTCCTGCCGTGACCCAGAAGGCGACCATGAGAATCAGAACGTCGCCGACCGCACAGTGCAGTCGCGTCCAACCCAGGTAGGTGAGCCCGCGACCGGCATCGGCGTAGAGCGGCGTCTGGGCGATCTCCCAAGCGAGGCTCAGCGCAAATCCCCAGCTGGCGAGGAGCAACTCCGGCAGCCGGTCACCAATCCGCCGGCGAGCGAGCCTTCGAGTCGATCGCTGCGCGGAGTCGATCCCCCGCCCGAACGGTTGCCCGGAGGCGCTCATTCCGGATTGGGGCCGTCGTCGGTGGTGACCGTGGCGAGTCCGAGCGCCATTCCGCACTTCGGCCCGACACCCGGCTCGATGCCCTCGACCTCCGGGTGCATCGGGCAGAGATACTTCGTGACCGCTGCGGCCCTATCCCGGCGACTCGAAGGCTCGTGGTCGTGCATGGGACTCCTCCCTTTGCTGAAGGTAGACAGGCGTCTTTGGCTGGTCGCTCAGACCGCTCTACACGCCGTTCCTTCTCTTCGCGTGGGCGCAACGACTGGGCTCGACCGCGGCGGCGCACCAGTCCTGGGGATCGGCATTCCTCGCGCTCGGTGTCACGACAGTGGCGACTCCGCGATGGCATAGGTAGGCCGATGTCTCTCGCTCGCGAGCGGGTCCGTCGGCTCTACCGTCGGCGGGCGGGCCACCACGACAGTGCCGTCTGGCGTCCTCGCCTCGGCGGCGCCCGCCTCGATCACTACCGACGTTTGACGGTCGGCTCGCTCTACCTGGGTCGCGGCGACACGGTCGTCGATGATTCGCCCCGGACTCCTCCACGAAATAGACCCGCGCGCCAGAGGTCGCATCGTGGCGGAGGAACTTCCACGCTTCTTCGCCCTCGCTGCACCGCTCGCGTTCGCCTCCGCTGCTGAATTCCGTTCCCTACGATCTATCGAGACTGTGAATGCCGACTGTGCCGCAGCAGATGCCTGCCTTGTCTACAACGGGCAAACTCGTCGCGCCATGTTCGCGGAGTTTCCGTCGCGCATCTTCGACCGGCTCATCTGTTGCACAACATGCCGCCGCGGGCCGCATGATCTTCTCGACGCGAACCTCGGAGGCGAGAAGATCCTCAGCCACCACGCTGCAGCAGATATCTCGCTCGGTGACGACGCCCACGAGCTTGAGGCTCTCCGTGTCTTCGACCACCGGCGCGCAGCCGCAGCCGGAATCGCGCATCGCTCGCGCGGCGTGTGCCGCCGTCGCTTGCGGTGTGCAGCACGAGGACACTTCGACCGGTTTCATGACATCGCTACAGCAACTCATGTTCTGTCTCCTTCGCTGGTTTCCGAAAATTGGCTTCAGGCGTCGCTTCTCGCCTCTCTTGGGCCCACGACTATGCCTCTCCGGCTGCAGGATCTGCGCCATTCGGACGGAAGTCAGGCGCCGCAGAGTCGCGGGTGCACCCGGAACCTCCTCGCCCCGGCGAACGTGGCGGAAGTGTTGCAAGAGTTCTTGCCAGGGACGTCGATTCCAGGGCGGCGTTGGCCTGAAGGGGCTAGGTGCTCGAAGATGACGGAGATGCGACGCAAAAGAGTGCTGCGCATGAGTCGCCCTCTTGATGTGGAGGGTGCAGATGGCGGGCTGATTGGGGCGCCAAGTGCAGCCGTCGGAGATCAAGATAGACGCCTTGCTCGAGCACTCCAAGACCATCAAATCTACAAACGGGAGTAAACAATCAGTCAGAGTGACGCCATCCCGCAGTTTGAGATGAATTCACACCGACGGGGAATCACGGGACCTATCTTGGTCGCGGTCGATGTACCCGCGCCGAGGTGGATCGAGTTTTCAAGCGCCACGGCTTTTCACTCTAAAAGGAGATTCATCATGAAAAACTCACCCATGCTTCTGATGGCACTTTCGACGCTGGCAATGACCGTCGGAGCGTGCCGCAACGAAGGAGCCAAACCATCTGTCCCGGAGGATCACGCCACCATGACCCCTCAAAGCGCACCGCAGGCCGCCAGCCAGTCGTACGACCTCGAGTTCATCGACACGATGACCCAGCACCACATGGCCGCCATCGAAATGGCGAACATGGCGCAGGGGAAAGTCCGGCACACGGAGCTCAAGGACCTGGTGCAATCGATCCCGCAGGATCAGCAGGCGGAAATCAACCGGATGAAGGAATGGCGCGACCAGTGGTATCCGGGGGCGACAGCCTCGGGAACCCGCCCGATGCCCGGCATGGAGTCTTCCAAACCTATGGACACCGGCCATCTGCGGTCGATGCCCGCCGGCGACGGCTACGACGCGATGTTCATCCAGATGATGGTTCCTCACCACGAAGCGGCCATCCGGATGGCGAAAGAGGCTTTGGACAAGGCACAACACCCCGAGATCAAGGCGCTCGCGCAAGAGATCATCAACGCACAGCAGCGCGAGATCGACACCATGGGCAAGCTGAAATAAGCCGCCAGCGCAATGGTCGATCACTACTGAGCGGCGACGAGCCAGAGAAACGCGGCTCCCGGCGTCGCGAGACGTCGCAGATGCCTGGGGCCGCAAGGCGCCGCGATCGAGGCGAGCGGAGGCGGGCCTGACGGCTCGAAGGGCCGCTGGGCAGACTTACTCCGCACTGCGGCGGGCGGAATAGAAGGCGATCGTCCCGAAGACAGTCCTCAACCTGGAGCGCTCGTCGACCCCGGCGAAACCTGCTTCGACCATGAGCCCCGGCAGGGCACCCGCGACGCTGTCGCGGGTGGTTTCGAAACCGTCGAGAAGCTGGACAAGCAGAAAGAGTGCGCGCATACCGGGGCCGTGGGCGCGCCCCCAGTCGGCCACGTGCAGCTCACCCCCAGGCCGCAGAACGCGCCGCGCATCCGCCAGCGCCTCGCGCTTGTGTTCGCGCGTCAGGTGGTGGAACATCAAGCTCGTCAACACCCGGTCGAACCGCCCGTCGGCGAAAGGCAGACGCATCGCAGAAGCCTGCTCGAGCGAAACCTCGAGGCCTTCGTCCACGATCTTCTGGCGGGCGAGCCGTAAAATCTCCGGGTCGGCGTCGACACCGACTACCTCCGCACCGGGACGAAGCTGCTTGACCAGAACGGTCAGCGTCGCGCTGCCGCACCCCAGATCCAGAACCCGGTGCCCAGGCTCGATCCCCGCCTGCTCGACGAGCTGCCGCTTGAAGCGCCGTTCGCGCAGGGTGGCGCGCATCAGCGGGTCGTAGATCGGCGTCAGCCTCCGATAGGCGAGCGCGGGCTTGATTGCCGCATCGTCATCTTCTCTGCGCTGCCCTGAACGAGACATCGAACCCTCCGGCCGGAGGCTGTCCGCTAGAGAACGAGGGCTATCAGGGCTTCTTCTCCGGCAGCTTGATCTCGATCACGCAGTCGGCGCCGTCCTTCTTCTCGTACATCACCACCGCGCGCTCGCCGGCGGCGATCTCTTTGCAACTCGCCGCCGCCGCGCCGCGGAGGCACTTCGAGTCGGCCGTTAGCATGAACGACTGCACCTCGCCCTCAACGAGCTTCAGGTCAAGTTTC
>JBDSRU010000464.1:0-3530 GCA_039929145.1 Thermoanaerobaculia bacterium | reverse complement strand
CCCTCCGCCTGTTCGAGATCGAGCGTTATCCCACCGTCTGGCAGATGACCTCGACCGTCACGGCACGGAGTTCCGCATCCCTGCCGGACCTCTTCGGCGCGCTCTTTCCCTGCGCCTCGGTCACCGGCGCGCCGAAGGCGCGGACCATGGAGTGGATCGCCCGGCTCGAGGATCGCCCGCGCGGCCTCTACTGTGGCGCGATCGGCTGGGCAGCGCCGGAGCGCCGGGCAGAGTTCTCGGTGGCGATTCGCACCGCGGTGATCGATCGCCCGCGCGGCCAGCTCGAGTACGGCGTCGGCAGCGGCGTCGTCTGGGACTCCGAGGCGCCTGCCGAGTATCGTGAATGCCTCACCAAGGGCCGCGCGCTGGAGGCGCCGCCGCCGCCCGTGGCGCTCTTCGAGACGATGCTCTGGCGCCCGCGCTGCGGCATCTACGGACTCGAGAGGCACCTGATTCGCCTGACGGCCTCCGCAGACTTCTTCGGCTTCGTCTGCGACGCATCCGGAATGCGCAGATCCGTCGAGGAAGCGCTCGCACGACTCGCGGAACGGGCGGAGTCGCCGCAGCGCGTACGCCTCGAACTTGCCGCCAACGGAGGCCTTTCCTTTACCAGCAAGCCTTTCGCGCGTGAGCGGAGAAGATGGTCGGCCATCCTCGCCAGCCAACCGGTTGATTCGCGCCAAGCGGCGCTCTTCCACAAGTCGACGAATCGCGCCATCTACGACGCCGCCCTCGCCGAGGCCCAGGCGGCCGGGGCCGACGAGGCGATCCTGTGGAACGAGCGCGGGGAGCTCACGGAAGGAACGCGGACCAATCTCGTCCTCGAGATCGCCGGCGAGCGGCTGACGCCGAAGCGTGACTGCGGGCTTCTCGGCGGGATCTTCCGCCAGTCGCTGCTCGAACGGGGGAGGGTGCGGGAGGCTCTCCTGCGTGAAGAGGACCTGCGGCGCGCCGACCGCGTCATGCTGGTCAACGCCCTGCGCGGCTGGATCCCGGCGGAGCTCGTCAGCCGGCGGTAGCGCGCGCCTGGAGGTCGGCGAACAGGCGCTGGATCGAGGCGAAGTCGGACTGCGGGAAGTTTGCCGGGTTGCCCCAGAACTCCGTGAGGCCGCGGTGCCCCCAGCGCTCGTAGACGGTGACCTTGACCATCAACTGCAACTTGTCGCAGGCGCGGACGAAGCGCGCTTCCGTGGTCTCGCCGGCCTCGTACTCCTCGTACAGGGCGTGCGCCCGTGGGTCGGCCGGGGCGAGGATGTCGGCGGCGGCCAGGCGCTCGGCGGCGTGCTTCGCCTCCGCCGGCAGGTAGGCCGTCGCGGTGCGTGGCAGATCACCGATGCGCAGCTCGGCGAGGTCGTGCATCAGCGCGAGCTCCACCGCCCGGGCGCGATCCACGCCCGGCTCCTCGGCCGCCAGGAACCAGACCAGCATGGCGAGATGAAAGGTGTGCTCGGCGACCGACTCGCAGTCGGAAATGCCGCGCAGGAAGTATCCGCTGCGCGGCACGCGATCCAGAGTCTGCAGCTCGAGGAAGAGATCCAGGAGGCTGGCGTTCGCTAGCGGCAACGGAGCTGCCTCAGGGTCTCCAGGGCTGGCCCGCACCGAGCCAGCCGCGCGACATGTAGTCCGACATCGTGATGACGAACATCAGGAGGAGGAAGAAGAAGCCGCTCGCCGCGATCAGGGGGATGAGCCGGGTCCCGTACTTGGCGTGCATGAAGAACATGACGACCAGAGTCGCCTTGAGGACGGCGATCGACAACATCACGATGTTGTTGGCCGGTCCGAGGTCGACGAACGCGACGGCGACAGTGATGGCCGTGAAGACCATGAGCGCCGCGAAGACCGAGAAATAGGTCTTGAGCGGAACGAGATGATGCTCGGACATGGCTCAGGCGCCTCCGTGGTAGTGCCGGCCGATGAGGTAGAGCAGCGGGAAGAGGAAGATCCAGACGATGTCGACGAAGTGCCAGTAGAGGCCGAAGTTCTCCACCGGGTTGTAGTACTCGGCCGAGAAGTGTCCGCGCTTCGCCTTGCGCACCAGCCAGATCAGCAGGCCCAGGCCGATGATCATGTGCAGGGCGTGCATTCCGGTCATCGCGAAGTAGAGCGAGAAGAACATTTCGGCGCGCGCGCCGACTTCGCCGGCGAAGTGGAAGTTGGCTCCGGGGACGAGGTGATGCTCCCACTTCGCCGAGTACTCGAAGTACTTGACCACCAGGAACACCACGCCGAGGAACCCTGTGGCGTAGAGCCAGTTGACCAGCGCCTTCATCCGCCCCAGCTGCGCCGAGCGGACACCCAACGCCATGGTGAGCGAGCTCCCGATCAGCACGATCGTGTTGAAGCCGCCGAGCTCGATGGAAAGCTCATGGCTGCCGGCGGCGAAGGAGGTCGGATCCTTCCAGCGGTACAGCAGGTAACACATGAAAAGCCCGCCGAAGAACATGACTTCCTGCACCAGAAACAGCCACATCCCCAGAGTCGAGGACTCCTTCTGCTGCTCGAGGTCGTCGAAGTGGTGCGCCAGAAACCTGGAATGACCGTGGGACACGAGGGCGGCTCCTTGTTCGTCGCTCTCTATCAATGCCGACGCGCGGCAGGAACCGCGCGCCCGGCGGCCTCTTCAGCCGCCTCGAAGTAGTCGTAGGGCTCGCGGGAAACGCTGGGCGCGAAGTGGAAATTCTCGGTGGGTGGCGGCGAAGTGGTCTCCCATTCGAGACCGCGCGCCTTCCACGGATTGTCGCCGGCGAGCTTGCCGCTCTTCAGCGACCAGATCAGGTAGCACGCCGGGAGCACAAATCCGAGAGCCAGCACGGAAGCGCCGGCGGTTGAGAGTACATTCAGAACCTGGAACTCCTCCGGGTAGGAGTGGTAGCGGCGGGGCATTCCCATGTAGCCCAGCAGGAACTGCGGGAAGAAGGTCAGGTTGAAACCGACGAAGACCAGCAAGGCCGCAATCTTCGCCCAGAACTCGGGGTAGAGACGACCGGTGATCTTCGGCCACCAGAAGTGCAGTCCGCCGAGGTAGCCCATGAGCGTGCCGCCGACCATGACGTAGTGGAAGTGGGCGACGACGAAGTAGGTGTCGTGCACATGGACGTCGAAGCCGAGAGTGCCGAGGAAGACGCCGGTGAGCCCGCCGATGGTGAACAGGCCGATGAAACCGAGCCCGTAGAGCATCGGAGTCTCGAGCGAGACCGAACCCTGATAAAGGGTCATCGCCCAGTTGAACACCTTCACCGCCGAGGGAATCGCAACCAGCATCGTGAGCAGCGAGAAGACCGCGCCCGCGTAGACCGACTGGCCCGACACGTAGAGATGGTGTCCCCAGACGACGAACCCGAGAACCGCGATGCCGATCGAAGCGAAGGCGACGAAGTGATAGCCGAAGATCCGCTTGCGTGAGAAGCAGGCGATGAGCTCCGAGATCACCGCCATCGACGGCAGGATCATGATGTAGACCGCGGGATGCGAGTAGAACCAGAACAGGTGCTGGAAGAGGATCGGATCGCCGCCCTTTGCGGGGTCGA
>JBDSRU010000463.1:0-3286 GCA_039929145.1 Thermoanaerobaculia bacterium | reverse complement strand
TCTACGCCTCGGTCGAGCAGCGCGACCGTCCGGAGCTGCGGGGGAAGCCGGTCGTCGTCGCCTGGACCGGGCCGCGTTCGGTGGTCTGCGCGGCCTCCTACGAGGCACGGAAATTCGGCGTCCGCTCGGCGATGCCGGCGGTCACGGCGCAGCGTCAGTGCCCGCAGGCGATCTTCGTACCGCCGGACTTCGTGCGCTACAAGGAGGCTTCGCGGCTGGTGCGTGCGATCTTCCTCCGCCACACTTCGCTCGTCGAGCCCTTGTCGCTCGACGAGGCGTACCTCGATGTCACCGAGGAGCTGACCGGACTCGCGACCGCCACCGAGACGGCGCGCGTCATCCGGAGCGAGATCCGCGAGGAGACCGCGCTCACCGCTTCGGCCGGGGTCGCTCCCAACAAGTTCCTCGCCAAGATCGCCTCCGACTGGAAGAAGCCGGATGGCCTGTTCGTGATCCGGCCCGGGGAGGTCGACGCCTTCCTCACCCCCCTCGCGGTCGGCAGACTCCCCGGCGTCGGCAGGACGACCGGCGAGGCGCTCGCCGCGATGGGAATCGCGACCGTCGGCGATCTCCGCGCCCGCGCGCTGGTCGAGCTCGAGCTCCGCTTCGGTAAATTCGGGCGCCGCCTGCACGAGCTCAGCCGTGGGATCGATGACCATCCCGTGGTCAGCGAACGCCCCGTCAAGTCGATCTCCTCCGAGACGACCTTCGAAAACGACCTGCCGATCGAGGCCCTGCCGGCTTCGATCGAGCGCCTGGCACGTCAGGTCTGGGAAGCGGCCCGCCGGCGCGGGCGAAGCGGGCGGACGGTGACGGTGAAGCTCAAGACCGGCGACTTCCGCGCCCTCTCCCGCCGCCGCACCCTGGAAGCTCCGCCGGCCGATGCGCAGGAGCTTGCGGGCCTCGGGATCGCGCTGCTCGACCAGTTCGGTGAGGGCCCGGCGACGCGCTTTCGCCTCGCCGGCGTCGGCCTCTCGAACTTTCTCGATGAGCTGCCCCAGACCCCCCAAAGCGAGCTCTTTCCAGAAGCGGATTAGAATGGGCAGGAATGCTAGAAGCCTCCCTTCCGCAACACCCGGTTCCAGAGACCTCGCGCTCCTTCGATGACTTAGGGTTGACGGACGAGCTGCGGCTCGCCGTGGCCGAGCTCGGATGGACCCATCCGACCCCGATCCAGGCCGCCGTCATCGCCGAGGCCATCGCCGGACGCGACATCCTCGGCCTGGCCGAGACCGGGTCCGGCAAGACCGCCGCCTTCGCCATTCCGCTCGCCCAGCGTATTCAGCCCGGCGGCGGCATCCGCGGACTCATCCTCTCGCCGACGCGCGAGATCACGCTCCAGACGAAGGCCTTCCTCGACTACTTCGGCGCCAGCCACCGGCTGCGCACCGTGTCGCTGATCGGCGGCCTCAACATCAAGCACCAGATGGACGAGCTGGCCAAGAAGCCCGGCATCATCGTGGCAACTCCCGGCCGGCTCCTCGATCACCTCGAGCGCCGTACCGTGCGGCTCGACAAGGTCGAGGAGCTGGTGCTCGACGAAGCCGACCACATGTTCGACATGGGCTTCATGCCGCAGATCAACGCGATCCTGGCCTACCTGCCCAAGGTCCGCCATACGCTGATGTTCTCGGCCACCATGCCGCCACCGATCGAACGGCTGGCCCAACGGTTCCTCCGGGATCCGCTGCGCATCGACATCATTCCGCCGGGTCGCGCTGCGGCAGGCATCTCGCACCGCCTCTATCTCGTCGATCCGGACAACAAGAAGCCCTGCATCCTGTCGCTCCTCAACCAGGAGCTGGGGTCGACCCTGGTCTTCGTCCGCCGGCGCACCGACGCCGAGTGGCTCTACCGGGCGTTGCTGCGCGAGGGTCATCCGGTCGATCGCATCCACTCGGATCTCTCGCAGAAAGAGCGCATCGCCTCGCTCGACGGCTTTCGCGAAGGTCAGCACCGGATCATGATCGCGACCGACATCGCCTCGCGTGGCCTCGATGTGCCAGGGATCCAGCACATCATCAACTACGACCTTCCCGAGACCGTCGAGGACTACGTCCACCGTGCCGGCCGCACGGCGCGCGGCAACGCCACCGGCCTGGTGTCTTCGATCGCCAGCTGGATGGAGAAAGAGAAGATCCGCGACATCGAAGCGGCGATCTCGCTGACGATTCCGCGCTGCACCACGCCGGGCGTCGAGCCGTTCGTCGAACGCACCGGCGCCGCGCCCTCCTTCAAGCGCACCCGCAAGGCGCGCTGGTAGTTCACGCCCGCGCGACGAGCACCCCCAAGGCCGGCGAGCTCCGGGCCTACCTCCCGGCGCTCGCCGCCGCTGCGGATCCGCAGACCACCGGCACGCTGTTTTCCGCCGCCGGCTTGAGGCCGATGGCGGCATAGCGCTCGCGGAGCGCCGCCTCGTCCCGGACGCGGAACAGCTCGGGCGCGATCGCATAGTCGGCGCAGACCCCGAGGATCGCCTGCTGCATCGACTTCGCCAGCTCCCGGCTCATGTGCGACGGGTGGAGCGCCTCGTCCCAGTAGTCGTTGACATGGTCGCTCCAGCTGAACGGGCGCGCAACGACCGCACGGTCGCCCTGAAAGCGCACGATGGCGGGCTTTCCGGGGACGATTCCGTCCTCGTAGAGGCTGCGGTAGAAGAGATAGCCCTCGTAGTTCGCCACCAGGTCGGCGTTGGAATAGACGCTGGTCGTGAGCTGACCGAAGAGCCAACGCTCGTTGAATTTTCCACGGCCGAGAATGTGCTCTTCGCGCCAACCGGCGAGGCGCGAGAAGTAGTACTTCTTGCCCTGCGAGAAAAAGTGTCCGAGCTTGTCGCTGCCGGTGAGCACTCCCGCAAGCTTGATCGTGCGGCCGACGCCAAAGACGAAGTTGACCCGGCGCGCGGTGAACGGCAGGCCGTCGTAGATGCTGTGGTGACGAAACTGCGGCAGGTGCTCGATCTCCGGTGACTCGATCGCCAGGCGCTCGATCCGGTCGACCCAGTGGAGGCCGCCGAGCTCGTTGAAGACCGCCAGGGTGAAGCCGTATCGATCGGCGCCACCGCGCCAGCCGGCCGCGACCTGGATCAGGGCGTCGTTGACGACGCGCTGGAGCGTCGGCTGAGCGTCGGCGACCGGAAACAGCCGATTGGAATACTGATCGGTCTCGTACGCCGCCGCGATGCCTTCGATGCCTGCGACGCCAGCGATGGCTGCGATGCCTGCGACGCCTGCGATGGCGACCAGGCCGAGCACGTTCAGCGATGCCGGGGCGAATCGCGCTTTCC
>JBDSRU010000462.1:0-4381 GCA_039929145.1 Thermoanaerobaculia bacterium | reverse complement strand
CGCTGGACGGCGTTTTGATCGGAGCCGGGGACGGGCGCTCGCGAGCTCCACGTAGTCGGCTCCGGGCAGAAGCGTCGCGAGCTCGAGCTGCTCCTCCACCGGATAGAGGACGTCGGTCGTCGAAGAGAGCACCAGCACCGGCAGGTCGAGAGCGCGCAGCACGTTCTCGAGGCTGCCTCGCCCGCGCGCCAGATCGTGGCTGTCCATCGCTCCGAGGAGCGCCAGATAGCTGTTGGCGTCGAAGCGGTCGACGAGCTTCTTGCCCTGGTGCTCGAGGTAGCGAGTCACCTCGAACCGGTCGCCGCGGCGGTCGCGCCCGAACCGCTGCTCGAAGCCGGGCCGGCTGCGGTAGCTCGTCATGGCGATCGAGCGGGCGAGCGCGAGGCCGGCGACCGGCGGATCGTCCTCGGGATAGTGCCCGCCGCGGAATTTCGGATCGAGGAGCAGCGCACGCCGCCCGAGCTCCGAGAGGGCGATCCCCCAGGGCCCGTGTCGCGCCGGCGCCGAAAGGACGGCGGCCGCCTCCACCCGACCGGGATCGAGGAGCGCCCACTCGAGCGCCACCATCCCGCCGAGCGATCCGCCGACGACGAGACGCACTCGCGCTACCCCGAGCGCGTCGAGCAGGCGCTGCTGCAGACGCACCTGATCGCGGACCGTGATCGCCGGGAAGTCGCCACCCCAGGCCGCCGGTGCTGCGCCCGAAGGCGTGCGCGGCGAGCGCGGACCGGTGGTGCCATAGCAGCTCCCGAGGAGATTGGCGGCGAGCACGAAATCGACCTCGGGATCGAAGGCCCGCCCGCCTCCGAGAAGCTTCCCCCACCAGCGGTCGACATCGGCCGAGCCGGTGAGCGCATGGCAGACGACGACCGCGTTGTCGCGCTCCGCCGAGAGCCTGCCCCAGGAGCGATAGGCGACTTCGACTTCGCGCAGGCGCTCGCCGGAATCGAGCAGAAAACTCCCCGGCAGACGCAGGAAGCGCGTCTCGGGAGAGATGTGCAGATGGAAGCTCACCGCCCGTCCCCCACCGGAACCGGCGTGTCGCATGCCGCAGACGCCACCGGAGACGGCGCAGCCAACGCCTGGGCGAAGGCCTGCTCGAAATCGTCCTGGATGTCCGCCAGATACTCGATGCCCACCGACACCCGCACCAGGTCAGGAGAAACACCGGCGCTCGCCTGCTCGACGCCGGAGAGCTGCTGATGCGTCGTCGAAGCGGGATGGATGACCAGCGTCTTGGCGTCGCCGACGTTCGCCACATGACTCGCCAGCTTTACCGCGTCGATGAATCGACGGCCGGCCTCGAGCCCGCCCTGGATGCCGAAGGCGAGCACGCCGCCGAAACCGTTCTTCAGATAGCGCCTGGCGCGCTCGTGGTACGGATGCGACGCCAGTCCGGGATAGCTCACCCACGCGACCGCCGGATGCGCTTCGAGCCACTGCGCGAGAGCGAGCGCGTTGTCGACATGCCGTTGCACGCGCAGGGAGAGAGTCTCGAGCCCCTGCAGAAAGAGGAACGAGTTGAACGGCGAGAGCGCCGGACCGAGGTCGCGCAGCCCTTCGACGCGGGCGCGGATCGCGAACGCGATGTTGCCGAAGGGACCGCCTTCTCCGAAGACCTCCCAGAAGTTGAGGCCATGGTAGCCGGGTGCCGGCTCGGTGAACGCCGGAAAGCGCCCGTTCCCCCAGTTGAACGTTCCGGCGTCGACGATCACGCCGCCGATCGAGGTGCCGTGGCCGCCGATCCACTTGGTGGCCGAGGCGACGACGACGTCGGCGCCGTGCTCGATCGGCCGGAAGAGATATCCCGCGGCGCCGAAAGTGTTGTCGACCACCAGCGGCACCCCGGCCTCGTGCGCGACCGCCGCCAGCGCCTCGAAGTCGGGGATGTTGAAGCGCGGATTGCCGATCGTCTCGACGTAGATCGCCTTGGTGCGCCCGTCGATCGCCCGCCGGAACGCCTCGGGGTCATCACCGTCGATGAACCGGGTCTCGATCCCGAGCCGCGGCAGCGCGACCTTGAGCTGGTTGTAGGTGCCGCCGTAGAGGAAGCTGGTGGCGACGATGTTGTCGCCGGTGCCGGCGAGCGTCGCGAGCGCCAGAAACTGGGCCGCCTGCCCGGAGGCCACCGCGACCGCCGCCGCGCCGCCTTCGAGCGCCGCGATGCGCTTCTCGAAGACGTCGGTGGTCGGATTCATGATCCGGGTGTAGATGTTGCCGAATTCCTGGAGCGCGAAGAGGCGCGCCCCATGCGCCGAATCCTGGAAGGTGTAGGAGGTCGTCTGGTAGATCGGCACCGCGCGCGCGTTGGTGCCGGGTGCGGGCTCCTGCCCGGCGTGGATCTGCAGGGTGTCGTAGTGGTACGGGCGGCTCGTTGCGCTGGTGCTCTTCGTCGTTTCGCTCATCGTTCTCTCCTCGTGCGGTTGTGGTTCCGGACCCGGGAGAGCTGCGACGGTGCGAAAGGGACCCAAAATGCAAAAGACCCGCTTCGGCTGTGCCGTCGCGGGTCTCGAGGTCGTCGAACCGATGGGGTGATGCTGCTACTCGGTGAACGCTCCTTGCCCGCGCGCATGCATACAACACATGCACATGGGGCAGGCCTTGGAAATGGCCAGAGGCCGGGAGCTGGCCAGCGGCAGGAAAGCGTTTCGACCGGAACTCATGGAGCGCGATTTATAGGACATTCGCCGGCGCGCTGTCAAGCGGAGATTTCGCATTCGCATCGCCGTGACAGAATTGGCGGGCCATGATCGAACGGATTTCCGCACACTTTGGCGCGCCGGACGAGGCCGCCTTCGAAGGGCTCGCGCTCGACGCGTTCGCCTACCAGTTCGAACGCATTCCCGCCTATCGCGCGATGTGCGAGCGCAACGCGAAGACACCGTCGACGGTCGCCTCGTGGCGCGATGTGCCGATGATTCCGGCGGCCGCCTTCGCCACCGTCGATCTCGCGACAGAGGCGCCGCTCGAGACCTTCCGCTCGAGCGGCACGCTCGGAGACAACCGCAGCGTCCATCGCCATCCGTTCCCCGATCTCTACCGGGCCGCGGTCGACGCTTCGTTCCCGCGCTTCTGTCTCCGCGGCTTTTCGGAAGCGGCGAGAGAAGCGAGCGAGCGCGTGCCGGAAGCCAGCGCGGGCATGCCCGCGAGCATTCCAGCTCGCATTCCCGCGAGCCTGCCCGCTCCCATTCCGATGCTGGCGCTCGTTCCACCGCGCGCCATCGCGCCCGATTCGAGCCTCGGCTTCATGGTCGATCACCTGTTGCAGCGCTTCGGGGGGCCGGGCAGCGATTACGCCTTCGGCGAGCGCGGCGTCGAGGGCGCAAAATCGCGCTCCTGGTTCGGCGCGCGGCAGCGCGAAGGCCGGCCGGTGATGCTCCTCGGCACGTCGTTCGCGCTCGCCGATCTGCTCGACTTCCTCGCCCGCATCGACCTCAAGTTCCGCCTGCCGTCGGGCTCGGTGGTGTTCGAGACCGGCGGCTTCAAGGGCCGGGCAAGAGAGCTCTCGCGCGAGGATCTCCACCGGCGCCTGGCGGAGCAGCTCTTCGTCACCGCGGAGTCGATCGTCGGCGAGTACGGCATGACCGAACTCACCAGCCAGTGCTACACCGAGACGCTCGCCGGGGGCGACCCGGAGCTCTTCGTGCCGCCGCACTGGATGAAGGTGCGAGCCCTCGATCCGGTGACGCTGCAGGAGCTCCCAGCTGGCACGACCGGCCTCCTCGCTTTCTTCGACCTCGCCAACGTCGGATCGGCGTTGCACCTGCTGACCGAAGATCTGGGCGCGATCGAGGGCACTGGCTTTCGCCTCGCCGGCCGTGCCCCCGACTCCGACCTGCGTGGATGTTCTCTTCTCGCGGAAGAACTCGGCAGCGCCGCTCGCTGATCCACCCAACTCCCAACGCGGCACCGGAGTTGCGGCGAGCTCTATCGTCTGTGTTTGCTGGTGCGCTACTGCGCCGCCGGGCCAGGAACGGTTTTCGCGCCTTCGACGAAACCGTGGACGGCGATGCCGAAAGCGACGCTGGGATCGAGGACTTCGGCGAACTGCTGAATCAGGAAGCCGGAGGCCGCGGCGGCGGCTTCGGCCGCTTCGCGCGCTGAGAGTTGGTGGCGCGCACGGATGGCGCTGAACGGCGCTTCGAGCGCCGCCTGGGTCGCAGAGAACTCGAGCATCGGCTGGTGGTCTGGATCCGGACCCAGGCTCAGGATCTCGCGGTCGAGCTCGACGCCACCGTGCGCCAGGACTCCGCCGAGAATCTGCAACAGGCGAGGTCCGTGCAGGTTCGCCTCTTCCGACAAGACCGCCGTTCCGGGGGCGAGCGCGTCGAGCCCGAGCGCGAACGATCGCAGGAGAAACGATCCCGCCATGCCGGAGACG
>JBDSRU010000461.1:0-3406 GCA_039929145.1 Thermoanaerobaculia bacterium | reverse complement strand
CCGCGGCGGCGCTCGGCTGTCGGTTCGGTCGCTGGATCCCCATCCTCTTCGAGATCGCCGCTTCGCGTGCTGTGGCCGCTGCCGCGTCGATCTCGAATTCGCGTGACCCGCGACGGCGCTCGGCTTTCAGGTCAGGCGGCTTGACAGGCTTTTACGGCTTTCCCTTCGCTCAGAAGTCGAAGGTCACGCCTTGGGCTAGCGGCAACGTCTGGCCGTAGTTCAGAGTGCAGGTCTGACGGCGCATGTAGAACTTCCAGGAGTCCGAGCCGGCCTCGCGGCCGCCGCCGGTCTCCTTCTCGCCGCCGAACGCGCCGCCGATCTCCGCGCCTGAGGTTCCGATGTTGACGTTGGCGATGCCGCAGTCGCTGCCGTCGACCGAGAGGAACTTCTCGGCTGAGCGCATGTTCAGGGTGAAGATGGCCGACGAGAGGCCCTGCGGGACGCTGTTGTGAGTCGCGATCGCTTCGTCCAGATCCTCGAACTCGAACAGGTAGAGGATCGGCGCGAAGGTCTCTTCACAGGTGATCGGCATGTGCGCCGTCGCCTCGACGATCGTCGGCTCGACGAAGAATCCGGGCCGGTCGAGAACCTTGCCGCCGCAGAGGATGCTGCCGCCTTGCGCGACCGCGGTCTCGAGCGCGTGCTTGTAGTCGGCTACCGCCTTGGCGTGGATCAGCGGGCCCATCAGGGTCGAGGGCTCGCTGGGGTCGCCGATCCGCACCGAGGCGTAGGCCTTCACCAGCTTGGCCTTCATCTCGGCGGCGATCGACTTGTGGAGGAAGAGGCGGCGGGTCGACGTGCAACGCTGCCCAGCCGTGCCCACCGCGGCGAACAGCACCGCGCGCAACGCGAGATCGAGGTCGGCGTCGGAGGTCACGATGATTCCGTTGTTGCCCCCGAGCTCGAGGAGCGCCCGGCCGAGGCGCTCGGCGAGAACCTTGCCGATCGACTTGCCCATGCTGACCGAACCGGTGGCTGAGATCATCGGGAAGCGCCGGTCGGCGGCGAGCGGAGCGCCGACGGCGTGCCGGTCGCCGACCGCGAGATTCCAGATCGGCGGCGCGTCGTTCGCGGCGAGCACGCGCTGAGCGATTCTGGTCACCGCGATCGCCGAGAGCGGCGCGTGCTCGGAGGGCTTCCAGAGCGTCGAGTCGCCGCAGACGGCGGCGATCATCGCGTTCCAGGCCCAGACCGCTACCGGAAAGTTGAACGCCGAGATGACGCCCACCGGGCCGAGCGGATGCCACTGCTCGTACATCCGGTGAAGTGGGCGCTCGGAATGCATCGACAGGCCGTAGAGCTGGCGCGACAGGCCGACGCAGAAATCGGCCATGTCGATCATCTCCTGCACCTCGCCCAGACCCTCGGTCCGCACTTTGCCAACCTCGAGCGTGACCAGCTGGCCCAGGTCGTCCTTGTGCTGTCGCAGCGCCTCGCCGAGCTGACGCACGACCTCACCGCGGCGCGGGGCGGGCCAGCGCTTCCAGGCGTCGAAGGCCGCGGCGCTGCTCGCTGCGACCTTTTCGTAGTCGGCTGAGGTGGCGTCCCGAACTGCAGCGATCGCCTGGCCGGTGGCCGGGTTGATCGACTCGACGCGCGGCCCGTGGGTCTCGAGCCAGCTGCCGTCGAATGCACCGGAATTCTCCTCGGCGAGACCGAGGCGGGAGAGCAGGGACGAAACGTCGGACTTGCTGGCGACACTCATGAGGATCTCCGCGGGAAATTCGGTTGGATTCGGTGAAGGAAGCGTCCTGGGGAGCCGACGCTCGAAGCGAGATTCTATCGTAGCCTGCGAACCCGCAGCGGGCGGCCCGCTCTGCCGCTAGAATGCCTGACTCCGATGCCTCTGCTGCCTGCGCTCCTCCTCGCGTGCTTCGCCTTCTGGAGCGGGACGTTCCCCGGCGCCGCGGCGTTTCCGGCCGGTCCGGCAGGGCAGGGGCTGGTGCTCGCGGCCGCTTTGCTCGGTGCCGCCTCCTGGCGCGACCCGCTGGGTCTGGGCCGGGCGGGACGGTGGCTGGTGGCGGCGCTGGTTGCGGCGACCGTTCTCAGCCTGTGGGTCTCTCCGGTAGCGCGGGCGGGACGTGTCGGCGTCTGGCTCCTGCCGGCCTTCCTGTTGCTCGCGCCGTTCGTCGCGCGCTGCTGGTCGACCGCACGAGCGCGCGAGATCGGCCTCATGGCCTGGAGCGCGGTGGTCGCCGCGACGGCTCTGTGGGCGATCTTCGAGCAATTCCGCCAGGCCACCTCTCGCGCCGCGATGCCGCTCGGGCACCACAACCTCCTGGCCGCTTTCCTGGTGACGACGCTCCCGCTGACGGTCCCGGCGCTGCGGCGCCGTGGGACCTCGCGGTGGCTGGCGGTGGTGGCGATCGTCGCCGGCGTCGTCGCACTGGCCGAGACAGGGTCCTTCGTCGGCGGAACGGTGCTCGCGCTTCTCGCGCTCGCCGGTGCGGCGCGTTTCGAGCGCGCCCGCCACCTGGTTCTGGGTCTGGCCCTGCTCGGTCTCGCCCTGCTCGTGCCGCGCGCGGAGTCGATCGCGCGCGGCGAGGACTCCTCGGCGTCCGCGCGCCAGGTCTATCTGCGCGCCGGATGGCAGGGTGCGACCGAGCGCCCGGTCACCGGCTGGGGTCCCGGGTCGACTCCCTGGACTCTCGCGCTTCACCTGCGGCCGCGCCCCGGAGTCAATCCGCCCGGTGAGGTCGTGGGCGAGATGCACTCGCTGCCGCTGGCGCTCGCCTACGAGCTTGGATTTGTCGGTTTGGCGCTCGCCGCTGGCGTCGGCGGACTCTTCCTGCTGCGGCGGTGGCGCGGACGCGGCCATGCGGTCGATCGCGCCCTGGTCGAAGCCGGCATGGCCGGCGTCGCCGGTTTCCTGCTCACCTCCCTCGGAGGAGCGCAGCTTTCGGTCACCGCCCTGCCGCTGGCGGCAGCGCTCGCCGCCGGGGCGGCTCTGGCCGGCGAAACGGCCAACGAAGAAATCCTCAAAGAGCGCCGGCGGCTCGATCCGCGGCTCGCCCCGGGCGCTCTGTACGTCATTGCCGCGCTTCTCGTCCTCCTGCCGCTCGCCCGTGCCCAGGCGTTCTACGAATCGGCGGCCAAGATCCGCGTGCGGGATCAAGCTGCGCCGCTCGTCGCGCGGGCGATGGAGCTCGATCCCGGGTTCCCTCTCTATCGCGCTCGTTGGGCGTGGGCGGCCGCGGCGCCGGCCGCGGAGCGGGCCGCGGCGGCGATCGCCGCCGCCGAAACGGCGCACGGTGTCGCCGCCCTCTGGTTGCGCGCCGGTGCCCTGGGGCTCGAGGCGGGGTGGAAGGATCCGGCGCGCGAAGCCCTGCAGCGCGCCCGGGCCCTGGATCCGCTGAGCGGCTTCGCGCCGTTCCAGCTGGCGATGCTCGGCGCCGGGCAGGCCAAG
>JBDSRU010000460.1:0-7255 GCA_039929145.1 Thermoanaerobaculia bacterium | reverse complement strand
CGACGAGCTCGATGGCTCCTTCTCCGGCGTCGTCCTGACATTCAAGAAGACCCCTGAATTCAAGCCGGGAGGCGAGAAGCCGAGCCTCGCGGGGGCGCTCCGCCGTCGGCTGAAGGGCTCGGAGGTCGCCCTCTCCTACGTGCTGCTGTGCGGCCTGTTCCTGGTCGTGCCGGGACTGGTGATTCCGACCTATTCGCGCATCTTCGTCGACGAGGTCCTGGTGGCGAACCGGGCGACGGTCATCCAGCCTCTGATGCTCGGCATGGCGATCACGCTGGTGCTGCAGGGCGTGCTCACCTGGTTGCAGCGCCATTATCTGCTGCGCCTCGAGACCAAACTCGCGCTCTCGACGTCGGCGACATTCTTCCAGCACATCCTGCGCCTTCCGGTCGGCTACTTCGCGCAGCGGTTCGCGGGCGAGGTGGGTTCGCGCGTCGCCATCAACGACAAGGTCGCGGGAGTGGTCTCCGGGAAGCTGGCGACCACGGCGATCGACTGCTTCATGGTGGTGTTCTACGCCGCCCTGATGTTCCGCTACGACGTCGGGCTGACGCTGATCGTGATCGGCGTGGCGCTCGCCAATGTGGTGGCGATCAAGGTCGTCGCCCGCGTGCGCACCGACGCCAGCCGCAAGCTGATGACCGACAAGGGGCGGCTCCAGGGCACCTCGATGGGCGGCCTCCGGATGATGGAGACGCTCAAGGCGACCGGCGGTGAGAACGAGTTCTTTTCGCGCTGGGCCGGGTACCAGGCGAAGGCGCTGCGGGCCGAACAGCAGCTGCGGCAGATCAGCGACATGGTCTCGGTGGTTCCGACAGTCGTAGGAACCGTGGTCACGGCGTCGGTGCTCCTGTTCGGCGGTCTCAAGGTGATGGACGGAGTGTTGACGGTCGGCCTGCTGGTCGCCTACCAGGCGCTGACCGCCGGCTTCGTCAAGCCGCTCAACTCGTTCGTCACTTTCGGCTCGACCCTGCAGGAGCTCGAGGCCGACCTCAACCGGCTCGACGACGTGCTGCGCTATCCGCAGGATCCCCTCTACTCGAGAGACTCCAAGGCCGCCGCCGGCGCCGATGACCGGCGCCTCAAGCTCCAGGGCAAGATCGAACTCAAGGGAATCACCTTCGGCTACAGCCCGCTCGAGAAGCCCTTGATCGAAGATTTCGAGCTCACGATCCAGCCCGGCAAGCGGGTCGCCCTGGTGGGCGGCTCGGGATCTGGAAAATCGACCGTGGCGAAGCTCGTCTCCGGTCTCTATCAGCCGTGGAAGGGCGAGATTCTCTTCGACGGCGTGCCGCGCGAGCGCATTCCGCGGCGCCTGCTGGCGAACTCGATCGGCATGGTCGATCAGGAGATCTTCCTCTTCGACGGCGTCCTGCGCGAGAACATCACGATGTGGGATTCGACCGTCCCCGCCGGCCGCCTGACCGAAGCTTGCCGCGACGCGGCGATCGCCGAGGTGATCGAGACCCGCGAGGGCGGCTACAACGCGCGGGTCGACGAAGGGGGCGGAAACTTCTCCGGCGGCCAGCGGCAGCGGCTCGAGATCGCCCGCGCGATGGTGGGAAACCCCACCATCCTCATCTTCGACGAGGCGACCTCGGCGCTCGATCCGGCGACCGAAGCGGTGATCGACGACAGCCTGCGGCGCCGCGGCTGCACCGCGATCATCATCGCCCACCGCCTGTCGACGATTCGCGATTGCGACGAGATCGTCGTCCTCCAGCGCGGCAAGATCGTGCAGCGCGGCACCCACGACGAAATGAAAGAGATCGAAGGACCCTATGCCGACCTCATCCGGACTCATTGAGGTCAAGCTCCGGGTAACGGCCTCGCCGGTCGACGGACTCGTCGGCAGGGAGATCGCGCTCGATCGCAACGGCGCCGAGCTCACGGTCGGCCGGTCGCCGGATTGCTCGCTGCCGGTGGCGGATGCCGCGATGTCGCGCCGCCACGCCAGGATCGCCTTCCGTCAGGAGGGCGCCTTCGTCAGCGACAACGCCAGCGCCAACGGCGTCTTCGTCGGCGACGAGAGGATCGCCGAGCGGGTGCTCGGCGATGGTGGAAGGTTCCGGCTCGGGGCAACCGAGTTCGAAGTCATCGTGGAGCGACCGGCGCCGCCGGAGGCCTCTCCGGCGACCGTGGTCTACGAGCCGCAGGTGGCGATCTCGCCGCCGACGGATCGCACGATCTCGATTGCCGATATCGCCGAGATCGTGCGCAACCTCGAGAAGCCCAAGGGCTTCGAGGAAGAGGGCGAAGCCACGGTGGTGGTCGCCAACCGGCCCTTCGTCCTCTCCGACCCCGACTCCGCCTATCTGGTCGAATCCGGAAGGATCGAGATCTTCACGGTGGCCCTCGAACAGGGTGAGCCTGCGGGTGCTCGAACCCATTTCGTCACTGTCGAGGCGGGTGGGCTGGTCTTCGGCATGGACACCGACCGCTACGGTATGGGGTCGGGCTTCCTCGCCACCGGCAAGGCGGGCTCGGAGCTGCGCCGATTCTCGGCGGCACGCCTGATGCGCATGGCGGCGGAGAGCGACGCGCACCGTCAGCGAATCGCGCCCCTCGTAGCGCGCTGGATCGAGGCCTTGTCCCGCCGGCTCATCGTCGATCTCGAGACACCGCGGCCAGACGTCACGATCGAGCCGGGCAAGCCGTTCGAAGCCGCCTCCGGCAAGCGGGTGGCGAGCGAGCGCAGTGTCTCCTGGGTCGAAATGCCGGCAGCGCAGTTCCTGTTCGACGGCATGTCGAGCGCCTCCTGGGAGCTCGAGGGAGTGCTGTTTCCGTTCGCTCCGGGCAGCTGGATGGAGCTCATCGGCGGCGCCGACACGTTCTCGGGGACCGCTCGCACCACGGCCGAAGGGATGGGCGATCCCCGCGCCTGGGCCGGGCTCGAGGCGTTCCACCGCCTGCTCTGCGAGGGGGAGTTCCTCAACAAGCGGCTGTCCAACGTCGATGAATTCCAGCGTCTGCGCAGCAAGGCGGAAGAGACCGAGCGGGCGCGCGAAGCGGGGATGGGTGCCATCGGCTCGGTTCTCGGCGGCACCGGCGTCTGGAACCTGCAGTCTTTCGTGGGCTCAGACCTCGGGCCGATCTTCGCCGCGATGCAGGCGATCGGACGACAACTGGGCGTGCCGATCAAGAGCCACCCGGAGGGCAAGGAGAAGCGGAGCTTCGATGACAGCGTGCTCTCGGTCTGTCTGGCCTCGCGACTCCGGCTGCGCCGGGTGGCGCTGGTCGACGACTGGTGGGTGCGCGACCAGGGAGCGATGCTGGCGCAGCACGAGGAGACCAAGGGGCCGATCGCGCTGATCCCCGTGAGCCCCACCCGATACGAGGCATTCGACCCGGTGACGGGAGCGCGCCAGGCGGTGGACGAAGCCTACGCACGCACCTTGTCGTCGTTCGCGACGACCTTCTACGTCGGCTTCGCCGACGGACCGGTGAGCGCGAAGCAGCTGATCCGTTTCGCGGTCCGCGGTCTCGGTCCGGATTTTCGCTCGGTGGTCTGGATGGGAGTCGCGCTCGGCGTTCTCGGCACGGTGCCTCCGCTGCTCACCGGCAAGGTCTTCGATACGGCGATCCCGCAGGCGGAGAGCGGGATGCTCTTTCAGTTCGCCGGCGGCCTGTTCCTGATGGCCCTCGCCCAGGCCGCCTTCAAGATCACCCAGTCGATCGCCACCATCCGGATGCAGGGCAAGATGGACTACGCCGCCCAATCGGCGGTCTGGGACCGGCTGCTGGACCTGCCGATGACCTTTTTCCGCGACTACTCGGCCGGCGATCTGGCCGATCGCGCTTCCGGCGTCGATCAGATGCGCGGCATCGTCGCGGGAGCCGGCATCGCCGCCATTCTCGGCTCCTTCTCGTCGCTGTTCAACGTCTTTCAGATGCTGGGCTACGACTTCACGCTCGCGGCAGTCGCGATCGGATTGACCATCCTCTACGTCCTGGTCACCACCTTCGCGAACTTCCTGCAGTTGCGCTATCAACGCGACGAACAGCGAAAACGCGGCCGAATCACCGGCCTGATCCTGCAGTTGATTTCGGGAGTCGCCAAGCTCCGCGTCTGCGGCGCCGAGAATCACGCCTTCCGGGTGTGGGCGACCGCCTTCTCGGAGCAGCGCAAGGTGAGCTTCCGCGTCGGCCGGGTAAAGAATGTCATGCAGGTCTGGAACGCCTGCTTCCCCGTGCTCTCGACAATGCTCATCTTCTTCACCGTCGTCTCGCTCAAGCAGTCTTCTGCCGAGTCCGGTACCCCGTTCGAGATGACCACCGGCGACTTCCTGGCCTTCTCGGCTGCCTACGGCATGTTCCTCGCGGCCATGCAGGCGCTCGGAGACGCTTCGCTCTCGATGCTGCGCATCGTGCCGATCTGGGAGCGGCTGAAGCCGCTCCTGGAGGCGCAGCCGGAGATCGATTCGTCGAAGGTCCATCCGGGAACCCTCTCAGGAGCGATCGACATTTCGCACCTTTCGTTCCGCTACTCCGCCGACGGACCGTGGATCCTCAAGGACGTCTCGATCAAGATCAAGCCCGGCGAGTTCGTCGCGCTGGTCGGCGGCTCGGGCTCGGGCAAGTCGACGCTGATGCGGCTGATGCTCGGATTCGAGCTTTCGGAAGTGGGGTCGGTCTATTTCGACGGCCAGGATCTGGCGACGCTCGACCTCCGGCTGGTGCGGTCGCAGATGGGCGTCGTCCTGCAGGAGAGCCGCTTGCTGCCCGCCGATATCTACCGCAACATCGTCGGCTCGTCCTCCCGCACGGTCGCGGAGGCCTGGGAGGCGGCGGAAAAGGCCGGCATCGCCGACGACGTGCGAGCCATGCCGATGCAGATGCACACCGTGATCTCGGAGGGCGGCGGTGGATTTTCGGGAGGCCAGAAGCAGCGCCTGATGATCGCCCGCGCCATCGTGCACAAGCCGCGGATCCTCTTCCTCGACGAGGCCACCTCGGCGCTCGACAACAAGACGCAGGCGATCGTCACCGAGAGCATGAACCGGCTGGCGGCGACACGCATCGTCATCGCCCACCGCCTGTCGACGATCGTTCAGGCCGACCGGATCTGCTATCTCGAACAGGGCGAGCTCAAGGAGCAGGGTACGTTCGACGAGCTGATGGCGAAGGACGGCCTGTTCGCAGCGCTCGCCAAGCGTCAGCTCGCCTGAACGGCCTGGCGCCGATGTCAGATCCCCCGGAGAGCGCGGAAAGCGCGGCGCGCGAGGAGCGCGAGACGAGCGCCTGGAGCGCTCGCCGGCAGTACCTCGCCGGCCTGGGAGCCGCGGGAAGCGCACTCGATGCGCTCACCGACTACGTCGGGCTGGCCTACCCGAAGTTGCTCGACGCCGAGCTCGAGGTCGAGCTCGCTCCCGAACCGCAGATTCCGTTCTGGCGGCAGTACGCAGCCGAGGCCCGGGATTCCGGCGTCGCGAAGACGCTGGCGCTGCGCTTCCCGCAGCTCGGCTTTCCGGTCGCGGCAGGCACTTCGCAGAGCGCAGAGTATCGCCGCGCGACGCGGCAGGGCGAAGCCGATCCCGTGCGCCGCGCCCCGCTGGAGATCGAACGCGACGATCTCCTCTCGCTCCATATCGAAGAGAGCATCGCCGGCGCTATCCCGGTGTTGACCGCCCGACACCGGAACGACTTCGTGCTCCTGGTGCGGGCGCTCACCGCGCGCAACGAACCGGAAACGGTCCCCGATGCGATGGGTGCCTGCCTGGTCAAAGGGCTGGTGAACTGGGAACGGGTCGGCGCCGAGCGTCGCGGCTTCGAAGCGTCTCTGAGCCGCGCGGCGACCGCGGAAGAGTGGGCGACGGAGATGGAGCGCCGGATCCGGCCACGCAAGGAGCTCTGGCAGGATCGGCTGATCCTGCTCTCTGACGGTCCCTACTCGGCCGTTCCGGCGGAGGAGGTCGGCCTCGACCCGGCGACCTGGCGCGAGCGCTCGCTGGCGCTGCGTCTCGCCCACGAGTGTTTTCACTGCCTGACCCTCCGGTGGCACGGTCTCCTGCGCAGCCACCTGCTGGACGAGCTGCTCGCAGACTATGTCGGCAGCCTCGCGGCCTTTGGCAGCTATGACGCCGCCCGCGCCCTGCGTTTCCTGGGTCTGAATGTCGACGCGCCGTCCCTGCCCGGGGGCCGCTGGGAGATCTATCGCGGCGCGCTTCCGGAGGCGGCGATCCCGGCCCTCGCCCGCCTCGTCGAGCGCGCGGCTCGGGCGCTCGAGCGGCTTCCAGTCGCGCCTCTTCCCGCTGCCGCGCGCGCCCGGCAGCTGCTCGACCTCGCGGCCATGGGCCTCGACGGGATCGCCGCGGGTGGCGGCGATGCGTCGCCGAGGCTCCAACGCGTCGGTCCGCCGACGATCGCTGCCGTGGCCGAGATTGCGGCGGAGATCGAGCTCTGGGCGCGCGGTCTCGGCCTGGCGGAGCGCCCCCTGCACGACCTGCTCTTGGTGCACGACGAGCTCGCTTCGAACGTCGCGCGCCACGGTGCCGGCGCGAGCGAGATGTCGTTCCGGCTCGAGCTCGACCGGGTCCTGGGGCAGGTGCGCTACCGGCTGGAGGACGACGCGGCGGCGTTCGATCCGGGAACGCGATTTCGTCCGGACACTGCGGCCGCCCTCGAAGATCGCCCCCCAGGCGGGCTGGGCATTCACCTCGTCCGGACGCTGGCGGGCGAGATGCAATGGTCCCGGGTCGGTGACCGGAACCGGATCGAGCTCGAAATCGCTCTCGACTGAGAGCTGGGGCGACCTTCAGCCGATCCGGAACATGAAGCGGACGGTGCCGATGTTGACCCGATCGCCGTCAGCGAGGCGGCGCTTCTCGATCCGGTCCCCGTTCACCCAGGTGCCGTTCTCCGTCTTGAGATCCTCGAGCATCCATCCTTCCGCCGTGAAGCGGAGAATCGCATGGTGCCGCGAGACCGATCCCTGTTGGATCCGGATGCTGTTTTCGGCCACCCGTCCGAGGGTGTTCTCGTCCGCGAGCGGATGCCCACCGGAGCCGTCGGCGACTTTAATCGGCACGAGAGTCGCCTGCGCTCGTCGGGAAGCGACGCCAGAATCAGGCGCGGGGCCCGGCGGCACAGGCGTAAAGACCACCGTGCGATCCAGACCTTGCGGTTCCGGGCTGGCGACTTTCTCCGGCACGGGCGGTGTGGCCGGAGGCAGCCCGGACAGGTGGACGACCGTGCGTGCCGCTGCGTCGGCGATGTGCGGCGCGGGGATCGCGGGCGATGAGGGCTGCGGCCCCGG
>JBDSRU010000459.1:0-5292 GCA_039929145.1 Thermoanaerobaculia bacterium | reverse complement strand
ATCCTCGGCACCCTGGCGCTCGCCTGGCTCGGTCGCCTCGAGTGGTCGGCGGAAGCGCTCGGCAACAATCTGCTCGCCTGGTGGGTGGCGGACACGATGGCCTGCCTTATCCTCGGACTGCCGCTGTTGCTCGCGCTGTATCCCGAAAGCCTCCTCGATGACTACGGGCGCAAGCTTTTCCTGAGCTGGCGCAACAACACCCGGCAGATCGCGCTCGCCGGACTCGTGCTGGTCGTCGCGGTGCTCGTGCTCTGGGCCTCCTATCGTCTCGACTGGGGCTTTCCGGCATGGATGGCGGTCGGACTCCTCGCGCCGGTGGCGCTCGCCGGAATGCAGGGGGGTCTCGGAGGCGCGATCTGGATGAACTTTCCGGTCTGCCTGACCTACTTCGGGCTGACCGTCCTGCCGGCGCTCGCGGCGCATCCCGGGCCGTCGCGCGAGATCCTCGCCCCGGGCTATCTCGTCGCCGGCTTCTTCTGCCTCTTCGGTGCGGCGGGCGGCGCACTCTGGGAGCGCAACCGCCAGCTCCTCGAGTACGTTCAGCAGCAGCAGTCGCAGCTCGAGCGCGACTTCCAGCGCACGGTCGTCTCGCTCGCCGCGGCGATCGAAGCCAAAGATCCAACGACGGTGGGCCATGTGCAACGCGTCGCACGTCTGGCGGAGCGCCTCGGTCAGGAGCTGGGGCTCGGCGGCCGCGACCTGCAACTCCTGGCTTACGGTGCGCTGCTGCACGACGTCGGGAAGATCGGCGTTCCGGAATCGATCCTGAACAAGCAGGGTCCGCTCGACACCGCCGAGACCCTGATCATGCATCAGCACGTCGAGATCGGACTGAAGATCCTGGGCAATATCGACGTCATGCGCGAGGTCCTGCCGCTGGTCAAGTACCACCAGGAGCGCTGGGACGGTCGTCGGGAGGGCGTCGCCTACCCGGGCTACTTCGGCCTGCGCGGCGAGAACATTCCGCTCGGCGCGCGGATTCTCGCGGTGATCGACGCCCTCGACGCGATCACCAACGACCGCCCGTATCGTCAGGCGCGCGATCTCGCACAGGCGCTGGCGGAGCTCGATCGCGAGGCCGGCGCGCAGTTCGATCCGCGCGTCGTCGCGGTCCTCCGCGAGCTCCTCGAACGGGAACCCCAGCTGCTCTCCGGGGCGAGCACGGGGTCAGGGTCGATCTTCGATTCTGGCGCCTTGCGTCTTCCCTCTGCAGAGTCCGGCGGCGGTTCAGATCCCGTCACCGCCGCCCACCGCACGCGCTAGGCGCTCGACCATGGAAGCCACCGATCCGGCAGGGCGTGCTGGCTTCCTGCGTGGCGAGCTCCAGCGCCACGAGCAGCTCTACTACGCCGGCCGCCCGGAGATCAGCGATCGCGACTTTGACCGCTTGCTGGCGGAGCTCGTGGCGCTCGAGGCCGCTCGGCCGGAGCTCGCGACCGCTGACAGCCCGACCCGGCGCGTCGGCGGGGCACCGCTTTCCGGCTTCGCGCCTGTGCGCCACGAGCCGCCGATGATGTCGCTCGACAACACCTACAACATCGAAGAGCTGCGCGAATGGGGAGCGCGACTCGAACGGCTGGCGCCCGCCGCAGCGGCGGACGGACTGCAGTTCGTCGCTGAGCTCAAGGTCGACGGAGTTTCGGCCTCCCTGCTCTATGAAGAGGGACTCTTCGTGCGCGGTGCGACGCGCGGCAACGGCGCGGTCGGCGACGATGTCACCGAGAATCTGCGGACGGTGCGCGCGCTGCCTTTGCGTTTGCCGGCGGCGGCGCCGGAACGACTCCTGGTGCGCGGCGAGGTCTACATGCCGATTGCCGAGTTCGAACGGGTCAACCGCGAGCGCGAGGCATCGGGCGAGGCGCTCTACGCCAATCCGCGCAACGTGACCGCGGGCTCGATTCGACAGCTCGACAGCCGGCAGGTCGCCACCCGCCGCCTGGCCGCGGTGGTCTATCAGATCGCCGACGGCGCGCAGTGCACGACCCACTCCGAGAGCCTCGAGCGACTCGCTGCATGGGGATTTCCGGTGCACGATTCGTGGCGGCGCTGTCGCGGGCTGGCCGAGGTCGAGGCGTTCGTCGAGAGCTGGCGCGAGAGGCGACACGGCCTGGGTTTCGAGACCGACGGCGTAGTGGTGAAGATCGACGATCTCGCTCTGCGCGAGCAGCTGGGATCGACCGCCAAGGCGCCGCGCTGGGCGGTGGCCTACAAGTACGAGCCCGAGCAGGCCGAAACGCTGGTGCGCGACATCATCGTGCAGGTGGGGCGCACAGGAGTGCTGACCCCGGTCGCCGAGTTCGACCCGGTGCTCGTCGCGGGATCGACGGTGCGGCGCGCGACGCTGCACAACTACGAGGACCTTTCACGTAAGGACGTTCGAATCGGCGATACGGTGGTGATCGAGAAGGCGGGCGAGGTCATCCCGCGCGTCGTCGAGGTGCGGCTCGACCGCCGGCCCGAGGCTTCGCGCCCGTTCGTGATGCCGGTGGCATGCCCGCAGTGCGGCGAGCCGGTGGTGCGGTTCGAAGGCGAGGTCGCCACGCGCTGCGTCAACCCGGACTGCCCGGCGGTGCGTCAGGAGACGATCCGGCATTTCGTCTCGCGCAACGCCATGGACATCGAAGGCCTGGGCGAAGAGCGCATCGCGCAACTCATCGCTGAAGGTCTGCTGCCCGACTTGCCGGCGCTCTTCCATCTCGAGCGCAGCCGCCTGGTCGAGCTCGACGGTTGGGGAGAGAGGTCGGCCGACAACCTCCTGGCCTCGATCGCTGAGAGCCGGCAGCGTCCGCTCGCCCGGCTGCTCTACGGGCTGGGGATCCGCATGGTCGGCGAACGCACCGCGAAGCTCCTGGCGCAGCACTTCGGCTCGCTCGCGGCGCTGGAGGCGGCGAGCGAAGACGAGCTCATGGTGGTGGACGAGATCGGCCCCAAGGTCGCCGCCAGTCTGCGTGCTTCTTTCGCCGAGCCGCGGCAGGTGCGGCGCCTCGCGGCGCTCGCCGCAGCGGGGGTGGCGCCGCCCGCGGTCGAGCGCCCGACCGCCGCCTCGCTGCCGCTCGCCGGAAAGACCGTCGTCCTCACCGGCAAGCTCGAGTCGATGAGCCGCGAAGAGGCCGCGGAGCGGCTGGAGGCTCTGGGCGCCAGGGTTGCCGGCTCGGTGTCGAAGAAGACCTCCTTCGTCGTCGCTGGCGAAGAGGCCGGCTCGAAGCTCGACAAAGCGAGAAGCCTCGGAATCGAGATCCTCGTCGAGGCGGAGTTTCTGCGGCGAATTCAGCCGCCTGAGTAGGGTAGGCCAGTCGATTTGTGCCAGAATGGCACACGATGCCGCCGGAACCGCAAGTCCTTGTAATTGATGATGAAACCGGCTCTCGCGAGTCGATGGCGCTCGCCATCCAACGGGCCGGATTCGTCGTCCGCACCTTCGACGACGCCCGCCGGGCGCTCGAGCTGCTGGAGGAGACCGATACGCCGCAACTCGCGGTTTGCGACCTCCGGATGCCCGGCCTCGACGGTCTCGGGTTCCTCAACGAGGTGCGCAAGCGCGGCCTCGACCTGGCGGTGATCCTGGTCACCGGGTTCGGTTCGATCGAGTCCGCCGTCGAAGCGATGAGGGTCGGCGCCGACGACTACCTGACCAAACCGGTCGACCTCTACGAGCTCCGCAAGCGCGTTCTCACGCAGCTCGAAAAGCGCCAGCTCAAGGAGAAGGTCGTCGAGCTCAATCAGCAGCTCGACAAGCGGTTCGGATTCGAGAGCATCATCGGGCGTTCGGCGAAGATGGAGGTGCTCTTCGAGCAGATGCGCCTGGTCGCGCCGACCAAGTCGTCGGTCCTCATCATCGGCGAGAGCGGCACCGGCAAGGAACTGGTGGCCAACGCCCTGCATCTGTCGAGCCCGCGGCGCAACGAGCGCTTTCTGGCGATCAACTGCGGCGCCATTCCGCCCGACATCCTGGAAAGCGAGCTCTTCGGTCACGAGCGTGGCTCTTTCACCGGCGCGATCGGCAGGAAGATCGGCAAGTTCGAGCTCGCCCACAAGGGCACGCTCTTTCTCGACGAGATATCCGAGCTCTATCCGGAGCTGCAGGTCAAGCTCCTGCGGGTGCTCGAGGAGCGCCGCGTGATGAGGGTTGGCGGCAGCGAGCTGATCGATGTCGACTTCCGCCTGATCGCGGCCACCAACAAGGATCTCGAAAAGGAGATCGCCGAAGGGCGGTTCCGCGAGGATCTCTACTACCGGCTCAAGGTGGTGACGCTGAAGATTCCGCCGCTTCGCGACCGTCGCGACGACATTCCGCGCCTCTGCGAGCACTACCTGAACCTGATCTGCCGGGAGCACGGCCGCGAAGCCAAGCGCTTCTCGCGCGAGGCGCTGGCGGCGCTTTCCGCCTACCCCTGGCCGGGCAACGTTCGCGAGCTCCGAAACGCCATCGAGTCGGTGGTGATCTTCCACCGCGGCGACGTCGTCCGGGTCGGCGACCTGCCGCCGGAGATCCAGGCGTGCGCGGAGGCGTCGGAGAAGGGCGAAGCGGCGCTCGAAGGTTCCGCGCCGGAAGAGATCGGCGCCGAAGAGCAGGAGCCTTTCTTCCGCAAGTCGGTGTTGCCCGAGGTGGCTTATACCGCCACGGCACTCGCGACGGACGTTTCACGTGCCCCCAAGACCATGGACGAGATCGAACGCGACGCCATTCTCGCGGCGCTCGACCGGACCGGTGGCAGGCGGGTGGAGGCGGCGAAGCTTCTCGATATCGGTCTGCGGACGCTGCAGCGCAAGCTCAAGGACTACAAGGATCAGGGCTACTACCAGGAGTGAACCATGGAAACCCCGGCCGACGTACTCGTTTATTTCGACGGCATCAATGGAGAGGCCAAGCGCGGTCGCCTGCTGACGATCTGGCCGCAGGGCTTCTATGAGGTCAACCTGCAGCTGGGTGGGGCCTACCGGCGCTCGCTGCTGCCGATCGCGCGCACCTTCATCCTGGCCGCCGAACCCGAGCTCGAGCGCGAGCCGCTGTTGGAAGTCGAGCGCTAGCCCTGGCGCAGCGCGCCGCGGGCTTCCCGCATCGCCGCGAGCATTTCGCGCACCGCGCCGTCGAGGCCGAGGAACACGGCGCGCGACACCAGCGCATGTCCGATGTTGAGCTCCTCGACCTTGCGGATCGAGGCGATCGCGCCCACGTTCGCGGCGGTCAATCCATGCCCGGCGTAGATCCGGAACCCGAGAGCGGCCGCCATGTCGGCGGAGCGCGCGGCTTCGGCGCGTCGGCTGGCGGCAAAACCCCCCGCGGCCCGGGTG
>JBDSRU010000458.1:0-6669 GCA_039929145.1 Thermoanaerobaculia bacterium | reverse complement strand
CTGGCCGTCGAGCTCTTTCTGGAGTCTGGTGACCTCCATCTGAACCAGCATCGAGCCCTTCGCCACGGGCTGCAGGAGCCCTGACGGCAAGGCCTTGACCTCCAGACTCAAGGTCGATTTGAGCTCGGTTTCACTGCCGGGCGGGGCGACGAGCCTGGCCTCGACGGTAACGGCAGGCGCCGCCGTGGTTGCGGACGACAGCGCGACGACTGCGGCGATGAGGGCGCAGCGGAAGGAACTGCCGATTCTGGGCTGCATGAGGGTCTACCTCCGTGCCTCCCATCTTAACCGCACTCCGCTTCCGCGCAGCGTTGCGACGCCTCCGGCGGCGGACGCGGGGTGGTACGCTGGCCGCCGACGGGAGGCCTCCGACCGATGCTGCGATCTTCGGCCCTTCTTCGCATCAGCGCCCGCGCAAGGTCTGCAACGCTCGCCGTCATTGCGTGCACGTTGGCCGCTGGCGGGCATGCCGTCGCCCAGAACGCACCTCTGGACCCAGCCGTTTCAGTCCCTCCTGGTGCCCCGACGCCGTCGCCTGCAGCGCCCGGACCGGGCGCCTCAAGCGGATCGCGGAAGGAGCGCTTCGGAGATCTCGTGGCCAGCGTCGGCGCGTATGTGGAGCGCTTCCAGTCAGAGATGGAGGCAGCGGTGCTCGAAGAGAGCTACGTCCAGCTCCTGCGTCAGCCCTGTTGCCGCGAGTCGCGCAATCCGGGCGCCGACCCGCTGCTCGCCTGGGAGGCGTCGCCGGGTACAGCCCTGCCAAAGGGTATCGTCGCCCGCCGGCAGCTCAGGTCCGAGGTCCTGTTGGTGCGGATCGCTTCCGGGGTCCGCGTCGGCTACCGCGACGTCTATGAGGTCGAAGGCAAAGCGCTTCAGGATCGCAGTGAACGCGTGCGGCGCCTTTTTCTCACTGGCACGCAGGAGAGCACGCTCGCGCTCGGCCGCATCGCCGCCGAAAGCGCGCGCTTCAATCTCGGTCAGATGCAGCGCACGACCAATCTGCCCACCCTGCCGCTGCTCTATCTGACTCCGGCGATGCAACCGCGCCTGTTCTTCTCGCGCGGTGGCGAGGCCGAAATCGACGGCGCGAAGACGACGGTCGTGGAGTTTCGCGAAGACGCGAGTCCGACATTGGCTGCGTCGGCGCGCGGCATCGACATGCCGGCGCGCGGGCGCGCCTGGGTCGAACCCGAGAGCGGGCGGATCCGCAGAATCGAGCTGCGCTACGACGTCGGGGCGCGGCGCGTGATGAACGTCTGGTTTCGGGAAGATCCACGGATCGGCGTCCTCACGCCGGCGAGGATGTGGGAGTGGTACGAAAAAGTCCCGCTCGACGATGAACCTGCCGCGAGTGGCGCCAAGCGGAGTTGGCCGGCCGATCTCGAGGGCCTCGCGACCTATTCGAACCCGCGCTTGTTCTCGGTCGAGACCAGCGAAGAGGTCGGAGAGCCGGCGAGCTGAAGGCGGCGCAGGCCTCTCAGTCGGCGGGGCAGCCGGCCGCGAGAGCGGAGCGCGTCAGGCGATCGAGGTACAGACGGTAGAGGTGGTAGTCCTCACTCGCCTCGATCGCCCCGAGCACGGCGTCTTGCGCTTCGATTTCTTCCCATTGCGGGAGCTCGCGGTTCACGACCAGGCCGATGTCGCGGCCCTCGGCCGCGGCGAGGGCGCGCGCAGCGCAGCGCAGCACCGGCAAAGTAAGGTCGTGCTGCTCAGGTCCCCAGTCGGGGTGGGTGACGAACCGGCCGCGCGACGGAGAGAACAAGGCTTGCCCGAGTGCCAGTGCGACCGGGGCCGCCGGCGGCTCGCGATATCCCAGCAGCGGCAATCGATCGAGTCCGAGGCCGCGCACCGCCAATGCGGTGCGCGCGGCGTTGGAAAAAGGCTGACGCAAATCGATCCAGCTGGCGTAGGCCCCTGAAGCGCAGTGCAAGATCAGGAGCACGAGCAGGAGGGGGGAGCGCCAACTCCTGCGGAGCGCCGCGCGGCCGTTTTGCGTTGCGCTCGCCGTGAGCCCGCCGCCCATCCAGATTGCGGCCAGGAAGAGAAGCCACCAATGGCCGTCGTGGCGGATCGAGCCGATGAACTTGACGTATCCGAAGGCGCTGAAGCCGGCGGCGCCGATGAGAAACGTTACCAGCGCAGCCTTGCGCGGCCAGACGAAGGCGATCGCTCCAGCCAGTGCCAGAAGGCCGGCGATGGTCTGGAAGTTCGGCCAGCCGTCGAAGAGATTGCTGTTCCAGAAGTGGAGCCCAGGCAGCGGCAGCGGCACGAACGCCCGCCATGGCGCCTGCAGGACCCGCGCGGCAACCATCGGGTGCCAGCCGAAACGCCAGCCCTGGGCGAAGCTCGTTCCGGCATCGGGGACGAGCTGCAGGATTCCGGCGATGCCGCCCGCGGCCGCGAGCGCGAGACCGACGGCGGCCGTGCGGAGCGGGATCGGAGCGGCTGAGGAGGCCGATGGAGGCGGCGCCGGATCCGCCGGCGCCTGCCGCCGGATCCGTCGATCCACCAGCCAGCCGGCTCCGACGGCGACGGCCAGAATGAAACCGTACACCGTCGTCTGGCAAAGGAGCCCTAGCGCCGCCCCGAGCGCAATCGCCGGTCTGCGACGTCCCATGGCGGCACAGGCCAGCCAGAGTAGGAGCGCGCCTGCAGCATAGTGCCGGCTGATCACGGCGTACTCGTAGAACGGTAGATAGCCGAGCACGAAGAGCACGCGATGAGCGCGCCGCAGCGGTGCCCAACGCACGAAAGCAAACACGCCCGCGACCGCGAGGACGAGATGGAGGCCTTGCAGGACCCGCGGCGCCACCGAGAAGCCGCTGGCGAAATAGCACAGCAGCGGGAAGAGCGAACCCTGCCCGCTCCGCGCGAGGCTCGAGGCGAGGTCGGCGAGGGTTCGGCTTTCGGTGGCGACCAGCCAGAGCCAGGCTTCGTCTCGCCAGAGCTCGTGAGTGAGCAGGCGCGGCACCGTCACGAGGGCGAAAAGACCGGCGACGAGCCAGGCGAAGCGCTGACGATCGAGATCGCCGGAGGCTGATCCTCCAGTCAGTCGGGTCGATACGGCGGCAAGGGCTGTGCGCAGCATCTAGTCGGCGCGGCGGCGCCAGATCCCGCTCTCGGTGACGACTACGGCAAGCGGAATGTCGTGGGACTCGGCCGGGAGCTCAGCTTCGAGCTGCAGGTCGTAGGCCAGTCCGATCGCCGGAAACGGCCGGTCGAGGAGGAAGCGGTCGAAGTAGCCGCTGCCGTAGCCCAGCCTGAAGCCGCGACGGTCGAATCCGAGGCCGAGCACGAGCGCAGCGTCGAGCGTGTCGTCGATCGCCGCGAGCGCGACCTCCGGCGTGCCGCGCGGCGGTTGCCGGAGGCCGAAGGCGAGCGTGCGCAGCGCGCAGGGGTAGGGGTGCACGTGGAGGCGACCGTCGCGCGGGTCGGCGCGCGGCACGAAGAGCGCCTTGCCCATGTCGAGCAGCCGATCCACCAGTCGCCAGGTGTCGAGCTCCTGGCCGAAGGAGAGACAGGTGAGGATACGACTGGCACCGGCGATCTCCGGCAGCGCGAGCAGGCGATCGGCGACCCGCTCTGCCGCGGAAGTGGCGGTTGCCAAATCGATTCCGGCGAGCCTGGCCTGCAACCGCTGGCGCAGATCTCCCTTGTTCGCAGGCAACTCGTCGGGCATCGACTCCTCCAGTTCCAGCTGCGGCTTCCTGCTCAGGCCGAGATCTGCTCTTCAGCCCGAGCGGCGACGATCCGGTCGACGATCGCTCGGTCCGAGGTCGCCGGAGTGTATCCCCACCCGGCCGCGCTCGAGCGTTGGGCGATGCGCCCTGAAGCTCGGCCGAGAGTGCGAATCAGCGTGCCCTCGACGAGTCCCGCGCACGGTGGCCAGATCAACCCGCCGCCCCGACCATGCCGCGCGCAGAGTCCAGAAACCGGCCGGCGGAATGCACAATGCGCGGCGGCCGACCCGCACCGGTCCTTGTTTGCGTGGCCTTCGATCTTGGCACTGCAACTGCAGGACGGGATTTTGACTCGCATCGCCGCGAGTTTTCGTACAAGGAGTCCGCCATGACACCGACAAACTTTCGAGCAGCGCTTCTGGTGAAGACCGGAGCCCGAAGAGAGTGAGGGTGCGGGGCAGCGGCGTCCGCGTCGAACGCCGCTCTCCGCCCTTTGCAGCGGAATCGCTCGAAGGGTATCGATGAGCCGGGAGAATCCTGAAGCACTGCCCGAACGCTCTGTCTCGCCGGAGAACGCCTCGACCATCCTGTTGGCGCGCGAGAAGGTGGAGTCCGAGCGCCGGGATGCTCTGGAATCGCTGGGCGCCAGCGAAGAGCGCCTGCGGGCGATCCTCCATCAGACGGCGGTGGGAATGGCCGTGGCCGAACTCGATGGCACCTTCATCGAAGTCAACGAGAAGTTCTGCGAAATCGTCGGCTATTCCCAAGAAGAGCTGCGAGGCCTGACGTTTCGCCATCTCACCCATCCGGACGACTTGAAAGCGACCGAAGTCCAGATGTCCCGCGTGATGGCGGGAGAGATCCGGGACTTTCTTCTCGAAAAGCGATACGTGCGCCGGGACGCCGAGGTCGTCTGGGCATCTACCGCCGTGACCCTGCTTCGCGATGTGGGCGGCAAGCCGGAGCGGTTCGTGGGTGTTCTCCAGGACATTTCCGAGCGCAAGATGGTGGAAGAGGCGCTGGCCGAAGAGTCGCGGAGCCTCGAGCTGCTCAACCGGACGGGTGTGACGCTGGGCGCCTCGAGGCTGGACCTCGCCGCGCTTCGGCTGGCGGCCATCGACGCCACGATGGAGATCTCCGGCGCCGAGCTCGCGGTTTTCCAACTCGAGGTCGGGCAGCTCGAAGGAAAGCCGGAGCGTCTTCTGACGGTCGCGACGGGCTCCAACCTCACGTTCGGCGAGCCCGACCAGTTGGCGCGTGCGGGGTATTTTTCCTCAGCGCTCCTCGGCGGTGGCACCGTGCGCAGCGACGACGTCTGGCTCGATTCGCGCTTCCAGGGTCTTCCCCACACCGGCGCTGCCTCGGCCGGCCCGGGGCCCTCGTTCCGGAGTTTTCTCGGCGTTCCGCTCGTGCGCCGTGGGCTCCGTGGTGCCGTCGGCCTGTTTTTCGTGCATTCCAGACCAGGCGCTTTCACGGAACGGATCGAGCGGATGGTCACCGGTGTCGCCGCGCAAGCCGCGGTGGCGATCGAAAACGCACATCTCTATGCCTCGGTGAGCCAGGCGGCGGACGAGCGCCTGAAGCTGCTCGAGAGCGAGCGCAGCGCCCGATCTGAAGCCGAGCGCATGAGCTCGCTGAAGGACGAGTTTCTCGCCACACTCTCTCACGAACTGCGCACACCACTCTCCGCCATTCTCGGCTGGACGCAGGTTCTCCGCCGCGGAGCCCACGACGCAGCCGACCTCACCAAGGGTCTCGAAACCATCGAGCGCAACGCCCGGGTGCAGATCCGGCTCATCGAAGAGCTCCTCGACATGAGCCGCGTGACCTCAGGGAAGCTGCGCCTGGAAGTGCAGGTGATCGATCCTGCAGTTTTCGTCGAGGCGGCGCTCGACACTGTCCGGCCGGCGGCCGAGGCCAAAGGCATCCGCCTCGGCATGACGGTGGAGTCGAACGCCGGCCCGATCACGGGCGATCCGGCGCGTCTCCAGCAGGTGGTGTGGAACCTGCTCTCGAACGCCATCAAGTTCACCGAGCGCGGCGGCGCAGTCGGGCTTCGCCTGCGCCGCGTCGACAGTGCGGTGGAGATCGTCGTTACCGACAACGGTACGGGCATCGCCCCGGAATTCCTGTCGCTGGTTTTCGAGCGCTTCCGTCAATCGGACGCCTCGTCGTCGCGGACTCAGGGTGGCCTGGGTCTGGGCCTGGCGATCGTCAAGAATCTTGTGGAGCTGCATGGTGGCACGGTGAGCGCGAAGAGTGCCGGCAAGGGGAAGGGCGCGGAATTCTCCGTCCTCCTGCCGCTCTCCTCCTTGCAGGGGACGGCTGTCGACGCCGTCGGAAGTTCACGGCGGAGCTCGCAGCCCGAGCCGATCGACTTCCGGACGATCAATCTTTCCGGCACCACGGTCCTGGCGGTCGATGATGACGCCGATGCCCGCGAGATCATCCGGAGGGTTCTTACGGACTGTTTCGCCGAGGTCGTCACCGCGAGCTCCGCGATCGAGGCGATGCAGCTCCTCGAAGGCAGACTCCCCGACGTCATGATCAGCGATATCGGGATGCCGGAGGTCGATGGCTTCGAACTTCTGCGGCGGGTACAGCGTCTCGCAGAGCTCCGGGGCGAAGAGATACCAGTGATCGCGCTGACTGCTTTCGCGCGCTCGGAGGACCGGGCCCGGGCGCTCGACGCCGGCTTTCGTCTTCACTTGTCGAAGCCGATCGAGCCCGCGGAGCTGGTGGCTTCGGTGGCGAATATCGCGGCGCGCCCTCGCGGTCCGCGCTAACCCTCGCCTGCGTCCTTCACGGGCGGCCGGGATTCAACGCGTCGCCGGCTTCAATTCTTTTCCGACCCCAGAGAGCTCGATTTTTCCGCCGATCCAGGATCGCTGGAGCGAAAGAGGTCGAGCAGAATCCAGGCGACGGCGAGAATCGCTGGCCCGACCAGCAGTCCGACGAGTCCGAAGACCTCAAGGCCCCCCAGCACGGC
>JBDSRU010000457.1:0-3692 GCA_039929145.1 Thermoanaerobaculia bacterium | reverse complement strand
GCGGCGGCGGCGGCCGCCGCCGCGAGCGCCAGCATGCCGAGCTGCGCGCCGAACGGACCGGCGAGAAAATAGAGCGGTGCGAGGACGAGCGGCAGGAGGGCGCTGTGACGGGAGTAGATCTCGCCGTCGGCTCCTGTCGGATCGCCCGGCTGCGGCGCGACGGCAACCGTCGTGAAGCTTCGCCATGCCTGCTCGGCGTAGTCGTTGGCGAGATCGACGTCGCCGTCGTGCGCGATGCTATGCGTCAACATCAGGTAGTACGGTTCGTCGCCGTCGGGTGCGCGGGCGGTCGTCGTCCACGGCCAGGCGAAGAGATAGAGCGCCAGCGGCAACGCGAAAAACGGCCAGAGCTCCGGCGCGGCGATCCGGCGGCGCAGACGCACAGCGAGAGTCCAGGTCCGCGCTCCGGCGAGCGCGAGGCCGGACCCGGCGATGATCGCCGAGGAACCCGGCAGGCCGAGCGCGAAATGCTGCAGGGCGAGGACGATCCAGCCACCCCAAAGCGCGCATTCGAGCGCCGGCAGAGAGTTGCGCGGACGAAGACCGGTCGGGCGGTGCCCATTCGCAGCGCGCCCGACCGAGGCGAAGAGCGCCGCGACGACCGGCAAGACGACCAGCATGCCGCGCACGCCACCCAGCGGAAGGGCCGGCAGGAGCGCGGCGAGCGCGAAGCTCGCTCCCGAGGCGGCGAGAACCTGGAATGCGGTGCGCCTCACCGCCGCGTCGCCACGAAGAAGATGGCGAGCGCCGTCTCGGGGGGCAGCGCCGGGCTGCGCGCGATCCGCAGTCGTTGCCCGGCGCGCGGCAGCGGAATCTCGAAACGGGCGCGGGTCGTCTGGCCGAGGAAGCGGCCGGCGCCCGGAATCCAGAAGATCCAGGCCGGCGGCGCAGGGCAAGCCAGCCGCGCCGCGACGTCGGGCCTTCCGGCCGCCCACTCGGCGCTGTCGTGCCCCACGACCAGCGTGGCGTGCCAGGAACCCTTCGCCAGCGTGCGGGCCTGCGTGCCGCCGAGCTCCTCTTCGAGATCGAGCGCGGCGAGCTCGCGGCCGCAGGCGAGGTCGACGCTGTTGGTGAGGTAGGAGTCGACAACGAGTGCGCTCACGGGGGCGCCCGAGAGATCGACCTCGAGCACCGGAGAGGCCTGCGTGAGCACCACGGCGCGCTCGCTGACGGGAGTGTCCACGACCGGCCGGACGACGGTCGCGAGCGCGCCGGCGAGGCTAGCGATCGGCGCCGCTCGCAGCCAGGGGAAACTGCCGGCGAAGAGCGTCGCGGCGGCGAAGAGGGCCAGGGCGTGGCGCGCGAGGCGCGCCGCCGCGCCCGATCCGAGGCTGGCGATCGATGCGGCGGTCGCGCAAGCGAGAACGACCCACCACGGTTCGGTGGCGAGCTCTCGGCCGGCGAGGAGGGCGAAGACCGTCGCGAGACCCGCTCCGGGTCTGCCGCCCGCTGCGAGTCCGGTTCCGGCCACCGCTGCGATGGCCGGCAAGACGGCCAGCAGGACGACGGACCGCAACGAAAATCCTTCGAGAAACACAAAGTGCCCATGCAGGCAGATCGCTGCCGCCAGCACGAGGGCGCAGGCGGTGCGCAGAGTGGGCGCCGGGCGGCGCGCCAGGGCAAGGCTTGCGAGACAGAGGACCGAGAGGGCGAGCAGACAGGCGACCGTCGCTGGACGCAGACCGCCAGTGCGCGGCAGGGTGAGGACGGCCGCCGTGGTCGCGAGGCCGAGCGCTACGTGCACGGGCCGTGTCGAGCTCTCGAGCCACGAGAGCGGCGCGAAGACGGCGGCGGCCCAGAGCGCGAGGAAGAGCGTTTCGGAGGAGGCGGCACGATCGCCCGAGAGCATGAGCGTGACCCCAGCGGCAAGCAGCATCGCCGCAGGAAGGGCGGCGCCGAGAGCGATCCCTGCGACCGCCGCTCGCGCCGGCCGCCTGGAGCGCAGCGCACTCCAGGCGCGCTCGAGGGGCGAGGTCATCGTCGATCGGTGGCGCTGTCGGGACACATGGGCGGTGGCGATCCTAGCCTTTCGTCGTTTCGGCGGCTGCGATTCGCACGATCTAGCGGAGTCTACGAGCGGGAAGCCGGAGCCGTTGATAAGCTTCCACGATCATGTTGTCCCGCGAACTGCTGCGCAGCGACCCAGAGCGGATCCGCCGCGCCTTCATCGACCGCGGCCAGGGTCCGACGACGCTCGAAGAGTGGCAACGTCTCGACGCCGAGCGCCGGGAAGCCGTGACCGAAATCGATGAGCTCAAGCGCCGGCGCAACGAAGCGAGCCGCGAAGTCGGGGCGCGCAAGGGCAAGGGCGAGGCCGCCGACGAGCTGATCGCAGAGGTGGGTGTCATCAAGACGCGGCTCGAAACGCTGGAGGCCGCGCTCGCGGAGCTCGACTCGGGGCTCCGCGCGCTCGAGCTCCGTTTCCCGAATCTTCCGGATGCGTCGGTGCCGGTGGGCAGCGACGAGAGCGCCAATCGCGTCGAACGGATCGTCGGCACTCCGCGTCAGTTCGACTTCGAGCCCAAGCCGCACTGGGATCTGGGCACGGATCTCGGCATTCTCGATTTCGAGCGCGGCGCGAAGGTGACCGGAGCGCGTTTCACGGTCTACTACGGCGCCGCCGCGCGCCTCGAACGGGCGCTGATCTCGTTCATGCTCGACCTGCACACCGGCAAGCACGGATACCGCGAGGTTCTGCCGCCGTTCATCGTCAATCGCGACAGCCTCGTCGGCACCGGCAACCTGCCCAAGTTCGAGGCCGATCTGTTTCATCTCGAAGGTACGAACTACTTCCTCGTGCCGACCGCCGAGGTGCCGCTCACCAATTTGCACCGCGAAGAGGTGCTCGACGAGAGCCTCTTGCCGCTGCGCTACACGGCCTACACCCCGTGCTTCCGCAGCGAGGCCGGCTCTTACGGCAAGGACGTGCGCGGCCTCATCCGCCAGCACCAGTTCAACAAGGTCGAGCTCGTCCAGCTCGCCCGCCCCGAAACCTCTTTCGCCCAGCTCGAGGAGATGACCGGTCACGCCGAGCGCGTGCTCCAGCTCCTCGACCTGCCGTACCGTGTCCTCTGCCTGTCGACCGGCGACATGGGCTTCGCCTCCACCAAGACCTACGACCTCGAGGTCTGGTTGCCGTCGCAGAAGGCCTACCGCGAGATCTCCTCGTGCTCGAACTGCGGCGACTTCCAGGCCCGGCGCGCCAACATCCGCTGCCGCACCGAGGGCGGCAAGCCGCGCATGCTCCACACTCTGAACGGCTCTGGTCTCGCCGTGGGGCGGACCCTGGTGGCGATTCTGGAGAACTACCAGCAGCCCGACGGCTCGATCGCGATCCCCGAGAAGCTCCGGCCCTACCTTCCCGGCCTCGAGCGCATCGTCAAAGAGGGCTGAATTCGCCCACGACGAGACTCCGGGCACGCCGGTTATCGTTTCAGGAGGGCGTTTCGCTAGACTCTGTCGCAGCAAGGCCGTCCGGATGGCCTGTATCGCAAGGCGGGCGCCCGAGGAGAGCGCGAGACGTACTTTGGGTACGTTGAGCGATCGCCGAGGAAGCCCAACGCCGCGAGACAGGCCAGACTGACGGGCGACTCGAAGGAGGGGTGGCGGAGTGGTCGATCGCGGCGGTCTTGAAAACCGTTGGGTCCTCACGGATCCCGGGGGTTCGAATCCCTCCCCCTCCGCCAGCCTTT
>JBDSRU010000456.1:0-2688 GCA_039929145.1 Thermoanaerobaculia bacterium | reverse complement strand
CGGGTACTGCGAGCCCATTGAGGAGATCGAGCCCCTGAAGGGTCTCCGTGCCCCGTGCCATGAGCGGACAGGAGCCCGCCCCCAGGAGGATCAAAGTAACGGTCAGTTTTCGCAGACAAGGCTCGAAAGTGCGCACGCATCCTCCCGAAAGCTGCCGTCAACACCTTTACAACGAACCAGAAGGCAATACCGAACACTACGGAGAAGACGAGTGTCTGCACAGGAGAGTTGGAGGTCGCTTTGACTGGATGGCTCTCCTCGATGCGGCAGCGTCGATTGCGCAACTACTAGCGATGACTTCCGCGCTACTTCTTCGGAAAGTGGCCGCGCTCCATGAGCGGCAGGTAGAGGAGCGCGTCGGCGACTTCGTTCCAGCGAGCGGTCCGTTCGTAGAGCCCGAAAGCGGTGCTGACGAATCCGTCGCTATGTTTGGCGCCGTAGGCCCGGAGGTCGAGGATGCCGGCGCTGCGACCCTCGCTCAGGAACTGGCTCTCGATGCTGGGGTCGATTTCCGTTTTCTCCACTCTGACAATGGAACCGTCTCTGTACTGTTCTTCCATCGAGCTGGTGAGGATGGAGAAAATCTCCTCTCGACCGTAGGCCTCGACCAGCAGCTCTCCGACGGGTGTCTCTCCTGCGTTGGCCGGTAGTCCCTGCGCCATCACGCTGTCGAGGTCCTTCGAGATGTGGAGATTGGCTGCCCAGACGATCGTTCGGCGCCCGGGCTGCTGGCGACGGATCCAGTCGACATTCGCCGCCATCGCCCGCTCGCGGATGAGCGGCAGCATCGGATCCGAGTGGTCCCCCAGGCGAGAGCTCGCCAACTGCTCCAGGTTCCACAGCACCTGATCCCAGACCTTTTCGTGAGCTTCTGGGTAGCTGCGCGCAGAGGCTCGGGAACAGGCCGCAGTCGCCTCGAGCGCCGAGGTCAACGCCGTCCGGTACGCGGCTTGCTCCGCTGAAGGCGGTTCGTCGAGGTTTGTCGTGTCGATCAGGGCCGCCAGTAGTTCCTTATTCCACAAGGAACCGCACTGCTTGAACTCGAGAAGCGCCCGGAACTCCCCTCCGAACGCTTGCCGCGGCCGCCCTCGCCAGTCGCTGGTGATGAATTGCGGATCCATCCCGTAGAGCACGAGAGGTCTGGGGTCGTGAGCCTGGGCGAAGATCTCCTCGAAAAGGGGCCGTCCTTGCTCCGACCTGGACCAGATCGGGATCACGGCCTCCTGCAGCAGCTCGAGCGAGCCCTCGCCCTTCCGAACCTCTTGCCAGGCGTAGTTGCAAGTAAAGAAGGGTGCCTCGAAGACCAGGGCGTCGAAGCCCAGCTCCCCGTGCAGGAACTTGACCAGCCGCGCTCGCGCCGCGACGGAGGTGCCGGCGCCGTGATGCGGCTCGCCCAACATCACGATGCTCGCCGTCCCGATCAGTCCGCGGAGAAACTGCAGGTCGCTGAAATCGTCGTCCGCAGGATCGATCGTCCGGAGCGGGAAGTAAATGTCCCTCGCTGCGACTTCTGCCTTCGCCGATGGAACCCGCGAATCGGTCATCGAACAGCCTGCCAGGGCGAGGGCCAATAAGAGGCTCGCGACAGGTACCCCTTTCGGGTCCATGATCAAGGCCTGTCGCTCGTTCATGGCCACCTGTATGCGAACGAGAAGGCTCAGGCGCTTCTGCTTCCGTTCAGGTAGCGGGGACGCCTCAGAGGCAGGGGCGCCTCGCCCTAGACCGAGCGCATGCCGGCGGGGCGCGGGCGGCTGGGGGGCATGGACGGGGAGATTGGACTCGCCGGTTTGCTTCCGGGTACGAAGCCGCCGGGGAACTGCACGGCGACGATCCGGGTCCAGGGGATACGCAGCAGGCGAAAGCCGCCTAAAAGGCGCACGAATGCCAGCTCGACGGTCACGCCGAAGTCGTCGACGGTGGCGCCGTACTTGAGCTTCTCGGGATCAAGCGCACAGACCAATTCCTCGGGAAAGTGGACGAGCAGGTCCGCGGGGATCTCCTCCGGCGCCGCACCGACCGTCGAGACGAACAGCACTACCGGCCAGCCCGCTTCGATCAGGCCAGAGGTCGCATCGCGCAGGGCTTCGTACATGGTCTAGAAGATGGTCTTCTGGTCGCCGTTGGCCGGCGCGGCGTCGGAACCGGGGGAGCCAGCGGCGCTCGACGAGTTTTCGTCGCCGCTCTCGTCGCCGTTCTCACCCTCTTCACCGGCCGAAGAGGCATCCGGATTGCCCAGCCAGACGAAGCGCTCGAGGCTGCGCGCCCAGACGAAGCCCTTCCCGGTCTCCTTCATGCCGCGCAGCACCGCCAGTTTCGAATCGATGTCGTCGATCGCGTGCAGGACGAAGCCCTCCGGGGTCATCGGCTCGACCGGGGAAGAAAACTCCTTGCGCCCCTGATGCGAGAGAACGAGATGCTCGAGCTGGAGGCGCAGGTCGGCCGGGAAGCCCGGAATCGCAGCGGCGCGCTCGCGCACCAGATCGCGGCCGAGGACGATGTGGCCGACCAGCCGCCCGACCGGCGTGTACTCGTTGTCCGGCATGGCGCCGAGCTCCTGGAGCTTGCCCAGGTCGTGGAACAGGACGCCGAGGACGAGCAGGTCGCGATCGAGCTCGGGATAGTGATCGGCGAACTTCACCGCCAGCTCCATCATCGAGACCACATGCTCGAGCAGTCCACCGCGGAATG
>JBDSRU010000455.1:0-3065 GCA_039929145.1 Thermoanaerobaculia bacterium | reverse complement strand
CCGCTGGCGATCTGGATGCGGAGGCGGTCGCCCAGACTCTCGCCCACGAGCTCTCGCACCTCGCCCATCGGCGAGCCTTCGGACACGAGCTTCCTCCCTGGCTCGCCGAAGGACTCGCGGACGCGGTGGGAGACAGCGCGACGACGGCCGGCTTTCTGCCGCTCTCCGATCTCGACGTCGTCGCCGGAATTCGCAAGCGGCTGTGCGGTGGGTACGAGATCCGGCGGACGGAGAGCCTGGCGCGCCTCGTGGATCTCGATCGCTCCGGCTTCGATCGCGGCAGCGTGAGTTTCGACTACGAGCAGTCCGCGCTGCTGGTGCGATTTCTGCTTCTCGATCCGGGGCTCGGGCCGCGATTTCGCGCCTGGCTCGGAGTGCGGGCAAAACTTCGGTCGAACGCTCCGGGCCTGCCCGCGGCGCTCCAAGTGTCCTGGCCGGAACTCGAACGACGGTTCGCGAGCTGGCTGGGCTGCAGCTGAACAGGGCCGCGCGGCCGTAGCCCTTGATCGGATCGGTTCCGCGCTGATGGCCAGGCAGCGGCGCGCAGACGAGAAGGTTTCTCTTCTTGCATCGAGCACGCAAATTGCCCAGCTCCTCGGCGCAACGGCCGAAGCACCGCGCTCAGCGATCGATTTGAATGTTTTCCTTCGTGCCGCTGTTGGCGACCGCGATCATGATCCCCACGCCGACGGCGATCACCAGTCCGACGGCGGTCCAGAAGGTCCCGATCGACTCGAGGACTCCTGTCTTCCAGAGCGCGGCGAGAACGCCACCGACGACGATCACGAAACCCAGCATGTACAGTCCGGTCCATTTCATAGTGAGAAGGAGCACAGCAAGGGGGATGCCACCGTTGCCTTTGTCCGACCGGCCCTCATCCTGGGACCCAAACCACAGCCAGACGGCCCCGGAAAGGTGCCAAGAGGCGCTCTCCATCCCGGGGGAATTTCGGCCGCGCGACCTTTCAGGAGCATCTTTTCCCACCGGGATGCGCAGAACTACAAAAGGGTTCGGGGTGAGCCCGCTTCGACTGCACTCGGACCCTGGCGCAGGAGCCCGTCAAGGAAAGCGCTGCGCAGGCCGAAGGAGTCGCGAAGTCCGGACTCGAGAAGGTCGCGGACCTCGCCCACAAGCCGGGCGACAACCTCAAGTCGGACCGCTGAGCCGCGCCCGGTTTAGTTGAGCGGCGGCATCTCGGTGCCGTAGACGTATTTCTCGAAGAACGGCTGCCAGTCGCTGCCGGTCATCTGCTTCAGGATTGCGGGGAGCAGCCGTGTTTCGGCGGGCTTGAAGGTGAAGTTTTTCACCAGGGCGCGGATGAAGTTGAAGAAGTGCGCGTCGCCCTGCTTGGCGCCGCCTTTCGCGCGGGCGAATTCCTGGCGGATGGCGTGCAGCACGAGAGGGCCTTTGGCGTAGAGCAGGTTCCGGCGATCCGCGCGGTCGTAGACATCCTCGAAGGCGAACTCGTCGGCGAGAAAAATGCTGGCGCCCGTTTTGAGCTCGGCCGCGGAGCTCTTCCACTCCCGCAGCGCGAGGTCGAACCGGCGCTGGCCCTCCTTCGGATTCGGGCTGGTGCGCTGGATGCAGATCGCCGAGACGTAGTCGGCGATGCTCTCGGAGAGCCAGGCGTCCTGGTCGCTGGCGAGCTGCACGATGTGCGGGAAGTAGCCGTGGGCCACTTCGTGGGCGAAGCGCTCGTTGATGCCACGTGAGGTCACCGCGGCGGCGTAGGCCTCGTCCTCGTCGCCCGCCGTGGCGCGCGCCGTGGTGGCGGAGTTGAACGCCTCCTTGGTGATGTAGATGACTCCGGCGGGAGCGACGCCGAAGCCCCAGTCGTTGATCTCGAGGATGTCGAGCTCGCGGAACGGATAGGGCACGCCGAACCAGTTCTCGTAGCAGCTGCGGGCGGCGAAGAAGTTCTTCGCCAGCCGCCGGGCGGCGGCCTCCTTCGGCCGGGCGTAGGTGGAGACGACGGCCTTGTAGCCGTCCTGCTCCTCGGTGACCGACTGGTATTTTCCGGCGAGAACTACGGGGTAGAGGAAGCCCCCTTCCAGGTTCGAATGCAGCCGGTTGCTGGTCTCGCTGGAGCTGCTCTCGACCGTCACTCCCGACGCGAAAGGTACGAACGGCTTCGGCACCTCGACCCGGATGTCGTAGGCGGCGAAAGCGCGGGCGCCGTCTTCGGGGTAGGGGGAGATCTCTCCGGGCCCGAGGGTGAAGTAGTTGTCGCCGCCCGGGCGCTGGGCGAACTCTCCCTCGACGACGGTTTCGACGAGCACCGACTCCTTGACGGCCAGAGGGCGGGGGAGGGCGACGAGCAGGCCGCCGCGCGCGAAGCGGAACGGAGCGGGCTGGCCGTCGACCAGAACCCGCTGGACGAGCACCGGTCGCATACGGTCGTCCTTGTCGACCGTGAACTCTCCGATGTCGAACGCCAGGAGTCGCAGGGAGGGGTGCGCCGAAACCACCTTGCTGCGCGAGAGCACGGTGACATGGGTGCCGCGGTCGTTGACGATTTCCGAGCTCACCTCGGTCACGGAGTAGGGGAATTCGACCGGCTCCCACCAGGCCCTGCCCAACGGCTGGCCGATCAACTGCCGCTGCTGGATCCGGCCGGCAAAATCGCCATAGGGCGCCTGAAGGGACTCGAGCTCCAGCAGCGTCTCGTTGCGGGCATTGGCGCGCGGATCCACGTCGAGCGCGAAGTCGCCCTTGGAGCTGCGCAGCAGCCCGTGGACATAGCCGCTTCCCGCGTTGGCGCGGGCGAGCGAGAGGTCGCGCGCCGGATTCGCGCCGAGGAGCTTGTCGAGAATCGAGCGCGCCCAGGGCGAGAACGGGACAGGGAGTGTCTCGCCGGCCGCGGGAGGAGTCGCGGCCACGAGATCCCAGCTCCAGAAGACCGCCTCCTCGAGCGTCAAGGCGACCTCGAGGACGCCGCCTTCCCGCGTCGTCGTCAGGCTCGAGGCCGTCCGGAGGTTTCGTGCCGCGACCGGTTCGGAGAAGCGGTCGGTGATGCGATAGGTGAAGGCGGCCGGCCCCTTGACCCAGAAGCCGCACGCCACGCC
>JBDSRU010000454.1:0-7595 GCA_039929145.1 Thermoanaerobaculia bacterium | reverse complement strand
GCCGGCGCCGAGGTCGACGTGCGGCCGATCGCCCCCTCGCTCGAGGACGTCTTCGTTCGTCTGACCCGCATCCAGGCGGAAATGGCAGAGCCGGCCCGTGGTCTCGCCGCCAAAGGCGGCGCAAGCGCGACAGCGCGCCGGCCCGAAGGGCCGAATCCGACATGAGCTCTCGCTCGGGCGTCCTTCCCGTCCTGATCAAGGAGACCCGGCAGATGATCCGTGACGGCGCGACGCTGCGCTTCGCGCTGATGATCCCTGCCTTCCAGCTCATCCTCTTCGGGCTCATCGACAGCAACGTCCGCCACGTGCCGACGATGGTCCTCGACCAGAGCCGCACCCAGGCCTCGCGGGCGCTGGTCGACGACTTCGTCAACACGAGCCTCTTCGACGTCATCGGCTATGTCGATTCGCGCGAGGCGCTGCGCCAGGAGATCGTCGCCGGCCACGCGCAGGTCGGCCTTGAGATCCCGCCCGACTATGCGCGCCGAAGGCTCGCGCGCGAGAGCGCCGAGGTGCTGGTGCTCATCGACGGCTCCGACTCGTCGATCGCCTCGCAGGCGCTCTCCGCGGCCACCGGTCTGGCACTTTCGCGCTCGCTCGAGGAGCTGATGCGCGCAGCGACCGCAGGGAGCGGCCGCGCCGATCCGCCGCTCGTGCCGCACCCGGTGATGCTGTTCAACCCCGATTCGAGGAGCGCCAATCTGCTCATCCCCGGGCTCGTGGCGATCCTCCTCACCTTCTCGGGGACGCTCCTTGCCTCATTCTCGATCGTGCGCGAGCGCGAGCGCGGCACGCTCGAGCAGCTGATGGTGACCCCGGTCTCGCCGGTCGCGGTCGTGGTGGGAAAGTTGGTGCCGTATCTGGTCCTCGCCTTCCTGCAGCTGCTGCTCGTCCTCGGCCTGATGACCTTCGTCTTCCGCGTGCCGATCCACGGCTCCCTCGCCCTGCTCCTCGGGCTCTCGGTGGTCTATCTCGCGGCGCTGCTGTCGCTCGGTCTCCTCATCTCGTCGCGCGCCACGTCGCAGATGGAGGCGGTACAGGGGGCGCAGATGATCCTCCTGCCGTCGATCATGCTCTCGGGGTACATCTTTCCGCTCTCGTCGCTGCCGGCTTTTCTGATTCCGGTCTCGCAGATCCTGCCCGCGACCCACTTCATCGCCATCTCACGCGGCATCATCCTGCGCGGCGCCACCTTCACCGACCTCTGGGAGCACGTCGTCGCGCTGGTCGTGATCGCCCTCGTCCTGCTCGCTGCGAGCAGCCGGGCGTTTCGCAAGACCATGCGCTGAGCGCCTCCCCAGCGACATCAAGAGGTCGTCGGGTCGAAGACAGTGTTAGCCTTTGGCGCAACTCGGGGGGGGGAAGTTCATGTTCGAGATTCGAGGTCATGTCGCGTTCGGTATCGGCAGCTGGCTGTTGTGCGTTTGCGGCTCAGCAGCCCTTGCGACGAGTCCGACGGAGACGACCATTTCGCGAAGCCCACAAGGCGTGATCCTTTCCTGCGATGAGTTCGACTTCTATCGTCAGGAGGGCGAGCCTCTCCAGGCTTCGATCTCGGATCAGGAGTCGGTCGCGACGTTCGAGGATTTCATCAACCCCGCCCTCGCGATCACCCCGCTCGAAGGCTCGATCGACGGCCTCCGTTTCTGGGGCGAGCAGCTTGATCCGCAGCTCGCTGCCTGTGACGAACCCGAAGCGACGCCGTTCGATATCAACTTTTACGCTGATGCCCTCGGCGCGCCGGGGGCGTTGATCGCCCAACTCCCGGCAGTCGTCGCGACGGTCACGGACGCCCCATTTCCATCGCTCTACCGTTTCGAAATGAGCTTCGCTCCACTCGATGTGACCGGAGCGAGCTGGATCAGCATCGTGCGTCAAACGGGAACGCCCGGCTGCCGCTTCTGGTGGACGGGGGAGACCAACGACGCGCTGTACGACAACCTTTATTACCTCGGCGCCGCGCCAGACGTCCGCGACAAGCTGTTCTGCCTGCGGTCGCCAGCGGTGCCCTCCGTCGTGGAGGTTCCTGCCCTGAGTGACCTCGGCGCCGTGGCGTTCGCCCTGGCGCTTGCGGCGCTCGCGGCGCGACGTCTCTTCGCGCGACGTCCAACCGAAAGCTGACCCACAAGCCGGGGCGGTTCACCCGCAGTTCGGTTTACCCGCACGCCGGTTCACCAGAACTTCGTCGAGCCCCACTCGAAGCCATCGGCGAAGATGAGGTCGTTCTCGAGCCGGAAGCTCGCTGCTTGAGCGTTGTCGGCGTGCGTTCCCCTACTGCGGCGCCCGGCTCACCCGCACCCGGACGTCGACCGCTTTCGATGCGCCAGCCTCGCCCGGACGGGGGGCCGGAGCCGCGAGGAACGGATTGATGTCGAGCTCGGAAATCTCGGGGAAATGTTCCACGAGCCATGCGAGCTTCAGCAGCACGATCTCGAGGAGCGCGATGTCGGACGGCGCGTCGCCGCGGACACCCTCGAGAAGCTTCACTCCGCGGATGCCGCGCACCATTTCGCCCGCCTCGGACGGGGCGAGCGGCGTGACGCCGAAGCGCACGTCGCGGAAGACCTCGACGTATTTGCCGCCCAGTCCGAACATCAGCACCGGACCGAAGCGCGGATCGGTGGAGACGCCGAATATCGTCTCGTGCCCACCCTGCGCCATCTCCTGGACGAAGAAGCCGCTCACCGCGAGTCCGGCATCGGCGAAGCGCCCCGCGAGCGCGTCGCAGGCGCGAGCGACGGCGGACTCGTCCGCGAGGTCGAGCTCGATCGCCCGCGCCTCGCTCTTGTGCACCAGCCCCGGAGAGATCGCCTTCACCACGACCGGAAAGCCGATCCTCCGGGCGGCGGCGAGCGCCTGTTCGCGGTCGCCGGCGACCTCCCAACGGGCGACGGGAATATCGAGCGCTTCCAGCAGGCGGAAGGCGTCGTCGGCAGGAAGGTAGCCTTCGGCATCCGGTCGCCCGAGCGTCGCCGCCACCTCGGCCGGGTCGATCGCGAAGGCCGGCGGCGCCTCGTCCTCGGGGCGCCGCCGCCACTCGCCGTAGCGCACCAGTTGTGCGAGGGCCCGCGCCGCGGACTCGGGAAAACGGTAGACGGGCGGCAGGTGAGGGGCCCCTTTGAGCCCCTCGTAGAACGACTCGACCGCCATCATCACGGCGAGTACCGGCTTGGAGCCGGCTGCGGGGTGCGCCATCGCCCGTGCCGCCGCCTCGAGCACGTCGCGCGGGTCACCGAGGAGCGGCGTGACATTGACGACGATCGCCGCGTCGACTCCCGGGTCGGCGAGCACAACGGCGAGCGTGCGCTCGTAATTGGGGGCCGTCGCCGAGGCGATCATGTCGACCGGATTTCCGAGTGCCGCGGCGGACGGCAGGAAGCTCGCGAGCTCGGCACGTGTCGCCGGTGAGAGCTCAGCCAGCTGCAATCCGAGATTGATGCAGGCGTCGGTTGCCATGATCGCCGGTCCGCCGGCGTTGGTGACGATCGCGACCCGCGGTCCCTGCGGCAGCGGGCAGCGGTCGAGGGCGCGGGCGACGTCGAACAGCTCGTCGATGGTGTCGGCACGGAGCACCCCGCACTGGTCGAGGAACGCCGAGACGGTGACGTCGGTGCCGGCCATCGCGCCGGTGTGGCTCGAAGCGGCGCGCGCCCCCTCCGCCGTGCGCCCGGACTTCACGATCAGGATCGGCTTCTTGCGCGTCACCCGCTTGGCGATCTCGGTGAAGCGGCGCGGGTTACCGAACGATTCGAGGTACATGCACATCACCCGCGTCGCCGGGTCGTTCTCCCAATATTCGACGAGATCGTTGCCGGAGACGTCGGCCTTGTTGCCCATCGAGACGAACTGGGTCAGGCCGATCCCCAGCTGCGCCGCCACATTCAGGATGGCGACGCCCAGAGCCCCCGACTGGCTGACGAAGCCGATCGAACCGGCAGTCGCCGGCGTCGGTGCGAAGGTCGCGTTCAGCGACACGGCGGCGTCGGTGTTGATCACCCCCATGCAGTTCGGGCCGATCATCCGCGCTCCGGCGGCGCGGATGGTGGCGCGGAGAGTGGCCTCGAGCGCGCGGCCCTCCTCTCCGGTCTCGCCATAGCCCGCGGTGATCACCACGAAGGCACGCACACCGAGGGCGATCGCCTCTTCGACGACCGCCTGCACGATGGCCCGTGGAACGCTCACGACCACGAGGTCGATCGGGTCCGGAATCGCGGCGAGGGAGGGATAGCACTTGAGCGAATGAATCGCCTTCGCCTTGGGGTTCACCGGGTAGATCGCCCCGGTGAACTGCGCCGCGATCATGTTGTGGACGATCGACCAGCCGATCGATTCGCGTGCGCGCGAAGCGCCGACGACGGCGACAGTCCTGGGAGAGAAGACGGCATCGAGAGCGGACATGGGTTCTCCGGGAGGCGGGACTCAGTTGCGCGGGGCGAGGATCTTGAGGCGTTGCGGCGCGAGAGTGACGGTGAGCGGCGCCGCGGCGACGAAGGCGTCACCATCGGCCTGGAGCTGCAGCGCGTCGGGAGCCGTGACGCGCAAGTGCGAAAACGAGCGCACTTCCACGTCGGCGCGGGCGAGATGCCTGCGGCGGGCGAGATCGACGGCGAACCCGAAGGCGTCTCGCCGCCTCTGCCCATGGAAGAGCAAGAGATCGAGCTTGCCGTCGTTGGCCGAGGCCTGGGGAAGGATCGAGAACTGCCCGGCGTACTGCGGCAGGTTTGCGACCACGAAACCGGTCGCTTCGACGGCGGCGCCGTCGATCTCGAGCGCGAAGCGTGGAAACCGGTAGCGCAGCCACTCGCGCGCTCCGGCGAGCGCCACCGCGCCCTTTCCGATGAACTTCTTGACCGGCAACGAGACGTTCGCCATCACCGTGGCGTCGAGCCCGCCGGAGAGCTGCATCAGAAAGGGATCGTCGCCGGAGCGCCCGAGATCCATCGCGATCGGCGCCGCCTCGAGGAGCGCCCACGCCGCGGCAAGGGGCGCCGCCGGGAGACCCAGTGCGCCAGCGACGACGTTGGTCGTCCCGCCGGGAATCACGCCGATCGCCACGTCGCTGCCCGCGAGGACTCCCGCGGCGACGCGCAACGTGCCATCACCGCCGAGGACGAAGAAGGCATCGAGTCCTTCCGCGAGCGCCCGGCGCGCGATCTCGCGGCAATGATCGGGTCCGGAGGTCGGCTCGAGCGCGAGGTCGAACTCGCCTTCGAGGATCCGACGGATCTCCGGCAGCGCTCGCCGCGCCCGCCATTGACCGGCGCGCGGATTCCAGATCAGGACTGCGCGGCGCCGGCTCACCGGGCGGCGCGCGCTTCCCGGCGGCGAGCACCTTCGACCAGCGCTGCGAAGCGGGCCTCGCCGGCGAAGGCCGCGAACGCCGGCGCGTCAGAAAAACAGCGCGAGCAGAAGAAGCCCTGACCTAGGGCGCGCTCCGCCTCGACGAGGGCACGCTCGCGATCTCCGGCGGCGGCGAGGAGCTCGGCGACCCGGAACGACTGCTCGCCGTCACTTGCCGCGAGGCGCGTGCGCTGCAGCGCGAGCTGCCCGAGAAGCAGGCGAGCGTCGTCGCTCCGGCCCTCGATCACCGCGACCAGGGCCTCGGCGAGACGCGCGAACGGGTCGCTCGGCCGCTCGCGGAAAGCCGGACCGAGCTCCTGCGCGGCTTCGCCGGGGCGGCCGCTGCGCCAGAGGGCGTAGCCACGATAGAAACGCGCGAGCGGCGTGGAACCCTCGGGCAAAAGGGTCAGGAAACGCTCCGGCTCGCCGAGATAGAGCAGCGCGTTCGGAGTCCAGCCCTCGCGGCCGAAAAACGTCGCGTCGCGATTCGCGACCTCCTCGATGAGCGCGCGGGCGCGCTCGAGGTCGCCGCGGTAGGTCGCAGCGTAGGCGGCGAGAAAAGCGATCTGGGCGGAGGCACCGATGCGCGGCGCGGCGAGCTCCCACGCCTTCTCGGCCTCGCCGGTCTCGGTGAGAACGGCGATCTTCAGCGCCAGGGCCTGGGTGCTCGCCGGCGCAAGCTCGAGCGCGCGGTCGGCGGCGCGCAGCGCCTCCGGATAGGCGCTGCCCGATTCGCCGCAGGAGGAGACCAGGTTGTACTTCGCCCAGCCGAGCTGCTCCCAGGCCTCGGCGAACGTCGGCGCGAGCTCGATCGCGCGCTCGAGGTCGGCGATCGCCTGATGCGCCACGCAGCTGCCGCCGGCGAGCGCCTTCTGCGCCTGGGCGTAGAGCCGGAACGCCTCGGGTGGAACGGCGGTCGGTCCGGTTGCGACGTCGCCAGTGGGCGCCGCCGCACGGGCATGCAGATTCACCCAGCGCAAACCGATCGCCGCGGCAAGGACGAGAAGCAGGAGGCCGACCAGAATCTCGCGCCAACGCCTCCGCGGACCGAGGGCCGGACCGGCTGGGGCCGGCGCCGCGGCGCCAGGAGGCGGAGCTTCGGGAGGTGTGCCGGCGGCTCTGGCCGGGGTGGTGTCGATCAGGGTGATTGGAAAAGATGGGGCGACTGTAGGTGGCGGCGACGTCGTCGCGATCAGCCGGTAGCCGCGGCGGGCGACAGTCTGGATGTAGCGCGGCGCCTTCGCATCGTCGGCGAAGGCCCGCCGGAGTTCCGAGATCGCCCGCGTGACGACGGCGTCGACGACGAACTTCCCCTCCCAGACGACGGCAAGGAGCTCCTCCTGAGCGATCGTCTCCCCCGGACGCGCCGCGAGCTGCAGCAGGACCTCCATGATCTTCGGCTCGAGCGGCACCGCGCCGCGCGGGCCGGTGAGCAGGTTCAGGCCCGGATCGGCAACGAACTCGCCGATGCGCACCGGGCGAAGTGGGGGTGAGCTTTCGGGAGGGGTCATCGCGGGATCGATCGGTGTCGCTCCCAGGCATTCTACGGCCGGGCCGTCGACTCCCGGCCTGCGGACGTGAACTGCTGCACTCTCTCGAGCCGGATCGGGCCTGCCTTCGCTCGCCCTCAGCCAAACCTTTGCCGGGGTTGAGGACTCGAATCGAGGCGCGGCTTGAGGATGTTCTTTCACGGCCAGGACTTCGCCTTCGCCTGGAGGTACGCATGCAGAACCTTCGTGACCTGCCCATGAGCCTCCCCATTTTCAGGAGATCTCCGATGCAAACGTTCGCCGCGCTCACCGACCGTTCTCTCGCAGGACTTGTTCTGGGAGTGCTGCTCGTTACGGGACTTTCCGGATCTCATGCCGCGCGGGCCGAAGTGGTCGTCTTCGAGGATCACGACCTCGGTGACTGGCAGTTCCTCGTCCCGCCCGGCGACCCGGAAATCCAGATCCCGCACTCGACCTCCGGCGGCAGCTTTCTCACCGTCAGCCACCATCACACCGCCCAACTCCAGTCCCGCAAGGAGTCGATCCAGGGAAGCGCGCTGGCGATCTACGCTCCCGGAACTTCGGGAGCCGTGGACACCTTCACCTTCGCGGGGCGATTTCGCGCCCACTACGAAGGTGTCGGGCCCGACGAGCTCTATCTGGTCCGGGCGCTCGAAGTCCGCGCGGTCGTGCTGCAAGGTGGGCAGAGTTTCGTCGCTTCGCGCACACTTTTCGCCTGGGCCAACAACAATGCGGGGCTCGACC
>JBDSRU010000453.1:0-3935 GCA_039929145.1 Thermoanaerobaculia bacterium | reverse complement strand
ACCGGTCCCTCGTTCACGCCCGAAGCGACGCCGGCCTGAAATCGTCGCGGGCCCCGGCGGCGCGGGCGTGCTCCGGCGCGCGACTCTCCGTTAGACTGACGAGCGAGAGAGTCGCGCCCAGGAGATGATCGCCCAGACTGCCCAACCCGCCTCGTTCCGGCTCACCCTCGCGCGTGGGCAGGCGCTGGAGCTCGTGGCCCACGAACCCCTGCTCATGGGCGTGGTCAACATCACGCCCGACTCGTTCAGTGACGGCGGCAAGTACTTCTCTCCGGAGAGGGCGATCGAGCACGGCCTCCGGCTGATCGACGAGGGCGCGGATCTGCTGGACCTCGGCGCCGAGTCCACCCGCCCGCGCGGCGCCACGTACGGCGAGGGTGCAAGCGCGGTCTCGGCGCGGGAAGAGCTCGCGAGACTCTTGCCGGTGCTCGCTGGGCTGCGCCGTCAGAGCGCCGTGCCGGTCTCGATCGATACCCGCAAGGCCGAGGTGGCGCGCGCCGCCTTCGACGCCGGCGCGGACCTCTTGAACGACGTCTCCGGACTCGACGAACCCGCGACCGCAGTCTTCGCAGCCGAGGTCGGTTGCCCGGTGGTGCTGATGCACCATCGCGGCATCTTCGCTCCCGCTTCTTCCGCTACTGCCGCCGTGAGCCCGGATCGCGTGGTGGAAGAGCTGCTTGCCGGCCTCGCGGCCCTCCTGGCGCGCGCGCTCGCCGCCGGTTGCCGGCGCGACCAGCTAGTGCTCGATCCCGGCCTGGGCTTCGGCAAGCACGGCGAGCAGAATCTGGAGATCCTCCGCCGCCTTCCCGAGCTCGGCGAACTCGGCCGGCCGCTCCTGGTCGGAGCGAGTCGCAAGAGTTTTCTCGGCGAGGCGGGAGCTCCGCCAGCCGCTGCGGCCGCCGCCCCCGCCGATCGCCTGCCCGAAAGCCTGGCCGCCGCAGCCTGGGCGGCCGCAGGAGGCGCCTCGATCCTCCGCGTGCACGATGTCGCGGCGACACGGCGCTTCCTTGGCGCCTGGCGCGCGATCGCGGCCCAGCCGGAAAGTCGCGGGAGAAGGGCATGAACGTCGGCGACTTCCTCGAGCTCCTGACCTGGCAGGACTTTCTCGACGTCGCGATCGTCGCGATCGTCTTCTACAACCTCCTGTTGCTGATCCGCGGCACGCGGGCCGTGCAGATTCTCGTCGGCCTCGCCTTCGTGGCCGCGACCAGCACCCTGGCCCGTTGGGCTCATCTCGTCGCCCTCGAGACCCTGATTCAGAAGTTCCTGCTCATTCTTCCGTTCGCCCTCGTCGTGCTCTTTCAACCCGAGATCAGGCGGGCTCTCGCCCGCTTCGGCCGCGGTCCTTTCTTCGGCGTCGCGCCGCGGAAGGATGACGCCAACCTCCACGACATCGTCCTCGCCGCCACGACACTCGCCGAACGGCGCACCGGCGCGCTGATCGTTTTCGAGCGCAAGGAGGGGCTGCGCGCCTACGTCGAAAACGGCATCGCGCTGGATGCGCGCATCTCGTTCGACTTGCTCGTCAGCATCTTCACTCCGGACGCACCGTTGCACGACGGCGCGATCATCATCCAGGCCGAGCGCATCGCGGCGGCCTCCTGCTTCCTCCCCCTGACCTCCAACCCCGAGCTCTCCAAGGAGCACGGCTCGCGTCACCGCGCCGCGCTCGGCATCAGCGAGGAGACCGACGCGCTCGCTCTCGTGGTCTCCGAGGAGACCGGCGAGGTTTCGCTCGCGGTCGGGGGCGAACTCGAGCGCCACCTCGACAAGTCGCAGCTCAATGGGCGGCTCCATTTCCACCTCTTCACCGACGCCGAGTCGCGGACGAGAGGGAAGCGATGAACCAGCGCCGTGTCAACGTCTGGGGACTCCGCCTGTTCGCGATCTTCGCGGCGGTCGCCGTCTGGTTCTCGGCCTCGTTCGTGAAGCGCGAGCGGGTCAGCGAGAAGCTCATCGACGCCACCGTGACCTACAACCCGACTCGCGGCATCATCATTCTCGATCCCCTGCAGACCGTGAAAGTACGCCTGCGCGGTCCCGACCGGCAGATCCGCACCCTGGCGCCGCATGTGGTCGACGTGGTCATCGAGGTGACCGGCAGCGCGACCGGCACGGTCGACGTCCAGCTCGACGAGAGCAATGTCCTGCGTCCGGAGGGACTCGAAGTCCTCGCCATCGAACCGAACTCCATCCCCTTGCGACTCGACCGGGAGAAGAGCCAGATGGTCAAGGTCTCGCCGCGACTGATCGGTGAACCGGCCGCCGGCGCCGAACCGCTGTCGCCGATCGCGAGTCCCGACATGGTCCTGGTGATCGGCCCCGAATCGCTGCTCGCGGGCCTCACCGCGGCGACGACGAGTCCGATCAACCTCGACGGCCACGCGCTCACCTTCAAGCAGACGGTGAGCGTCGTGCCGCCCAACCCGTTGGTCCGCATCGTCCAGCCTTCGGTCGTGACCGTCGAAGTGCCGATGCATTTTCCCGGCTCGGGCAGCGCCGCGAGCGAAGGCGAGGAGCACCGGTGACGCGGAGACTCTTCGGCACCGACGGTATCCGGGCGCCGTTCGGCGATGAGCCGCTCACCGCCGCGACGGTGCGGCGACTCGGCCTGGCGCTCGGACGGGAGCTGTTCGGCGCACAGACCGATCCCGAGCCACCGCTCGTCCTCCTGGGCGGCGACACCCGAGCGAGCTCTCCGACTCTCGTCGAGTGGATGACCGAGGGACTGACCGCCGCGGGCGCGCGGACGCTCGACCTCGGCATGCTTCCGACTCCGGCCGTCGCCTGGCTGGTCCCGCGCCGCGACGCCGCCGCGGGAGTCGTCGCTTCGGCGAGTCACAACCAGGCAGCGGACAACGGGCTGAAGCTCATCGACCGCTACGGTTTCAAGTGGGAGCCGGAGGCCGAAGCGCGCCTCGAAGCACGGCTCGCCGCCCTGGAGAGCGAGCCGGGGCCGGAGCGCCTGGGGACTCCGGTGCGCAGCGGTTCAGGGCGAGCGACCGATGCGGAGGCGGGAGCGCGCTATCTCGACTGGCTGATCGGCGAAAGCGGCGGGCCGCGGGCTCTGGCCGGCCTGCGAATCGCGCTCGACGCGGCCAACGGCGCCGCGTCCACCTGCGCCGCCGAGCTCTTCGCCGGCCTGGGAGCCGAGGTCGAGCTCCATTTCGCTTCGCCCGACGGGACCAACATCAATCGCGATTGCGGCTCGACCCACCCGGAGGCGCTGGCGAAGCGGCTGGCGACCGGGGACTTCGATCTCGGTTTCGCCTTCGACGGCGACGCCGACCGGGCCCTGTTGCTCGATGAGCGCGGTCGCCCGCACGACGGCGATGCGATGCTCTACCTCTGGGCACGCGACCTTCAGCAGCGAAACGAGCTCGGGGTGCCGAAGATCGTCGCGACCAGCATGAGCAACTTCGGGCTCGAGCACGCCCTCGAGACGATCGGCGTGGGTGTCGTGCGCTGCGATGTGGGCGATCGGGCGGTGGTGTCGACGCTGCGCGACCAGGGCCTGCGGCTCGGCGGCGAGCAGTCTGGACATCTGGTGGATCTGCACTGTTCTACTACCGGCGACGGACTGCTCACCGCCGCGCGCATCGCGCGGATCGTCGCCGGTGCCGTCTGCGCAGGGAGGACGCTTTCGACGGAGCTCGCCGGATTCCGCCGTTTTCCCCAGGTACTGCTGAATGTGCCAGTGGCCCGCAAGCCGCCCTTCGCCGACCTCGCCGGGGTCACGGCGGCCGCGCGACGCGTCGAGCACGACCTTGGCGCGGAGGGGCGTCTCGTGCTGCGTTACAGCGGCACGGAACCGTTGGCGAGAATCATGATCGAAGGTCCCGACGAGGACTCGATCGCGGCGCTCGCTGGAACCCTCGCCGACGCCATTCGTCAGGAGATCGGAGCTGCTTCATGACTCTCGCCCCGCTGCTGCT
>JBDSRU010000452.1:0-3899 GCA_039929145.1 Thermoanaerobaculia bacterium | reverse complement strand
GCTCGGCGCGCGGCTGCTGGCGCTTTTGGAGTGTCCGGCGGACCTCTGGAGCGGCGACGGATTTCCATTCGAACGCCTGGCCGGCAAGTCGATCGTCGGTGCGATCGCCGGCGGCTGGCTCGCGGTCGAAGGGGCGAAGCGACTCGGCGGGATCGAGAGCCGCACGGGCGACCTGCTGGCGATCCCGCTCGCGGCGGCGATCGCCATCGGCCGGATCGGTTGCCTCCTGACCGGCGCCGTCGACCATACGTTCGGCGCCCCGACCACACTGCCGTTCGCCTTCGACTTCGGCGACGGCGTGCGCCGCCTGCCGATGCCGCTCTTCGAAAGTGCTTTCCTTGTCGCCCTCGTCATTGTCCTGGCGCGCTGGCGGGCGCGCCAGCCGGCGCAGGGCGATCTCTTCCGCGGCTTCGTCGCCGCCTATTTCGCCTGGCGCCTCGTCGTCGACTTCTGGAAACACGCCGACTGCCGCTGGTTCGGACTGTCGATGATCCAATGGGTAACGGTGCTCGCGTTGCTCGTGCTCGCGCCCGATCTGCGACGCTGGCTCACCGGTCGCCGCCCGCCGGCACAGGAAAGGAGCGCGTGATGGAACGCGGGGCGCAGCAGGTGAGGAAAGGAGTGGACCGTCGCCGGGGATGTCTCTGGTTGTTCGCGTTGGCCTTCGTCTTCCTCGCAGTCGACTGGGCCAGAGTCTGGGTTTGGGGTGCGCTCCTCGGGTGGAGCCAGAAGACACCGGACTTCTCAGGGGTCGCTCTGGCGACTGGAAAGGCGGTCACCCCCCTGCTCTTGGCGCTCTTCCTGATCCGCTTTCTCTGGAAATCGGAGGGCCCCCCGTTTTCGCCCCCGCGCGGCAAGGGTCCGGAGTTCCGCACCGGAAGGGAGGTCCCCGCGCAGCAAGGCGGCGATGCATGGCGAAGCGTCGTGTGGGTGGTAATGCTCGTGCTTTTTCTTGGGTCGGCTGGTTGGGCGCTCCTCTTCTACGTCTGCGGTGGGCACGACATGTTCAGCGTGATCAGTACGAGCCGTGACGGATTCGAACGCCTGTCCCTGGGAATCATGGCTGTCGGAGGGGTGATCTTCCTCTCTCTGATCTTGTGGGCGGTGATCGGGCCTCCCTTTCAGCGACCTCCGAAGTAGCCTCGGGGAGGTAGCGGTCGCGGATATGCTCGGCTCGCTTCGCCGGCAGCCGGTGCAGAGAGGGGACGGAGATGGGTTGGTTCGGCAATCTCGGTAGAGAGCGTCCCTGGGCGCAGGGCTGCGTGATCGCGGCTTCCGGCGTGGTGCTGGCGGCGACGAGCTGCTTCGGCTTCCTGTTCACGCTCGACATGAACAGCGGATCGTCGAAGCTCGGCGAGGTGGCGAACGTCGTCATCGCCGTCGTTTTCGGCCTCTCCGCGCTCGCTATCCCCGGCGGGCTCATCTGGTTCATCGTCGGCTTGGTGAAGAACGCGTCGAAAGGCCGCGCGTCGCAAACGACCGCGTCCCCGCCCCCAGCGCCGCCGGCCGAGGACGGGCAGGCGTGAGCGCCCGCGTCCGGCCGTACCTGTTCTATGACGTCGCGGTGACGATCTGCTCGGTCTGCTACCGCAAGCTCGAGGGCAAGATCGTCTTCGAGGAGGGCTCTGTCTACCTGCTCAAGCGGTGCCCGGAGCACGGTGCCGAGAAGGTGCTGGTCGCCGACGACATCGAGTACTACCGGCGCTGCCGCGAGGTCTTCCTCAAGGTTCCGGAGATGCCTTTGAGGTACAACACGCCGGTGAAGTGGGGCTGCCCCTACGACTGCGGCCTGTGCACCGACCACGAGCAGCACTCCTGCCTGTCGATCGTCGAGATTTGCGACGCCTGCAATCTCGCCTGTCCGATCTGCTACGCGGAGAGCGGGCCGCATCGACCGCTCTTCCGGCCGCTCGAGCAGGTCGAACGGATGCTCGACGCCGTGGTGCGGAACGAAGGCGAACCCGACGTCGTTCAGATCTCGGGCGGCGAGCCGACGATCCACCCCGAGTTCTTCCGGATCCTCGACTCTGCGCGGCGGCGACCCATCCGCCACCTGATGGTGAACACCAACGGCATCCGGATCGCCGAGGACGAAGCTTTCGCTCAACGCCTGGCGGAGTACCGACCGGCGTTCGAGATCTACCTGCAGTTCGACTCGCTACGCGCGGCGCCGCTCAAGGCGCTGCGCGGCGCCGATCTGCGTCGCATTCGCGAGCAGGCGCTCGAACGCCTGAACCGGCTCGACATCTCGACTACCCTGGTGGTGACGGTCGAGAAGGGCGTGAACGACGACGAGCTCGGAGAGATCATCGAGTTCGCGCTGCTGCAGCCGTGCGTCCGCGGCGTCACCTTCCAGCCGGTGCAGTCGGCCGGGCGGCTCGAGGGTTTCGACCCGGCGAAGCATCGCCTCACCCTGACCGAAGTGCGCCGCCGTATCCTCGAGCAAAGTTCCCGATTCCGCCCCGAGGACCTGATTCCGGTGCCCTGTCATCCCGACGCTCTGGCGATGGCCTATGCCCTGAAGCTCGGGGACGAGGTCGTTCCGCTCACCGGCATGATCGACCCGAAGATTCTCATCGAGGGCGGACGCAACTCGATCGTCTACGAACGCGACCCGGCGGTGCGCGAGGGGCTGTTCAAGCTCTTCGCTACCAACCACTCCCCCGAATCGAGTGCAGGCACGCTCAAGGACCTGCTCTGCTGCCTGCCGTCGGTGGCCGTGCCGCCGGAGCTCTCCTACGCCAACCTCTTCCGGATTCTCATCGTGCAGTTCATCGACGCCCACGCCTTCGACGTGCGGTCGGTGAAGAAGAGCTGCATCCACTTCGTTCATCCGGACGATGGGCGGCTCATCCCGTTCGACACCTACAACCTCTTCTATCGCGACCAGCTCGAAACGACGCGCCTGGCGGCGCTCCGCGCGGCGTCGGTACCGAATCCGCCAGCGCGCGCCTGATACACTGCCGACCTTCGGGCCGGCTGGAGCTGTGGCGCTGCGAAAATGTAAATCGTGAATTCTCCCTATCGCATTCCGATCGTACGATCGATCCTGCTGGTTCTGGCTGATGGGGCGACGGCAGCGGCGGCGCTCGCTGTGGCGCTCTCGCTTCACCTGGGCGGGCTGGATGCAATCGCGGGCTACGGACCCCTCACGCAGTGGCTCCTTCTTCTTTCGGGCGCGCGGATGGGAACGACGCTGCTTTTTGGCATCCAGCGCTGGTCGTTCCGCTTCTCCGGCCTGAACGAGGCCCTCCGGGTGGGCCTCGCCGGTGTCGCCGGGACGGCGGCTTTCTGCGCCGCGCTCGCCGCCTCGCGGACCGCGCTCCCCGCGACAGGTGTCCTGGTGAGCGAGCTATTGCTGGCGCTCCTGGGAATGCTCACGCTGCGCTTCGGGCCGAGGGTGATCTGGATCCATCGACTCGAGCGCGATCGAGTGCGCGACGGCGCTGTCCAGCGCGTGCTCATCGCCGGCGCTGGCGCCTCGGGAGAGCTCCTGTTGCGTGACCTCGCGCGCTCGCGCGACCATTCGTATCTCGTACTCGGGTTCGTGGACGACGACGCGCACAAACAGGGTACCGTGCTCGCGGGTCGACCGGTCCTCGGCACGCTGGCCTCGATTCCGGCGCTGGTCCCGAAGCACCGCATCGAGCTCGTGCTGATCGCCATTCATCCGTTGCCGGCGCCGAGATTGCGCGAGCTCTTGTCGATCTGCTCGAGCCTGCAGGTGCGATTCAAGATGCTGCCGCCCTCGCACGCGTTCGGACTGCGCTCCGGATCGTCCGATCTGCGGAGCCTCGCTCCCGAGGACCTGCTGCCGCGCACCGAAGTCGGGTTCTCGACCAGCGCCCGCGCGCAATGGGTGGCTGGCCGATCGGCGCTCGTCACCGGCGCAGCCGGCT
>JBDSRU010000451.1:0-8066 GCA_039929145.1 Thermoanaerobaculia bacterium | reverse complement strand
CGGCCAGGATCTCGGGTTTACGGCTGTTCGCCGCCGAGACGAAGCCGCCGAGCATGGCGAGCGCTGCGGTGTCGATGGCGGTGCGCGGCCAGAGTGCATTCACCGCCACGCCGTCGCCCCGGAGCTCCTCGGCCATGCCGAGGACGCACATGCTCATGCCGTACTTGGCCATCGTATAGGCGACGTGGCCGGCGAACCATTTCTTGTCCATGTTGAGCGGCGGCGAGAGATTGAGGATATGCGGGTTCGGCGCCTTCTTGAGGTCCGGCAGGCAGGCCTGAGAGCAGAGAAAAGTGCCCCGGACGTTGACCGAGAACATGAGATCGAAACGCTTCATCGGCGTGTCGAGCGTCGGCGTGAGGTGGATCGCCGAAGCGTTGTTGACCAGGATGTCGATGCCGCCGAAGCGCTCGCGCACCGCATCGACGGCGCTCCGGACCTGCTCCTCGTCGCGGATGTCGCAGGCCAGGGCGAGGGCTTGCCCGCCGGCCGCGACGATCTCTTCGGCGGCGCTGTAGATGGTGCCCGGGAGTCGCGGATGCGGCACGGTGGTCTTGGCGAGCACCGCGACGTTGGCGCCGTCGCGCGCGGCACGCAGGCCGATCGCGAGTCCGATGCCGCGCGAGGCGCCGGTGATGAGGAGGGTCTTTCCTGCGAGGGTCGTCATGGGCAACTTCCTTCCCGGGTCTTTTCCCGGATCCAATCTTACTTCTGGAAAGCGTCGGCGAGCAGCAGCACTGTTGTCCGTCGTTCGGCCGTCGTCGTGTCGGCTAAGCTTCGAAGCGTGAGTCTCGAGCGCTTCGACCCCCGGATCCGCGCCTGGTTCGAGCACCGGTACGGCGCGCCGACCGAGGTTCAGCGGCTCGCCTGGGGGCCGATCGCCGACGGCCGGCACGTGCTGCTCACCGCTCCGACCGGCAGCGGCAAGACGCTCACCGCCTTCCTCTGGGCGATCGAGCAGCTGGCTACCGGCGCCTGGGAAGAGGGCACCACTCGGGTGCTCTACGTTTCGCCGCTCAAGGCGCTCAATGCCGACATCGAACGCAATCTGGCGGAACCGCTGGCCGGGATCGCGGCCGCTTTCCGCGCCGCAGGGAGCGATCTGCCACGTATCCGGGTGGCGACACGCAGTGGTGACACGCCCCCGGCCGAGCGCCAGAAGATCGTTCGCCAGCGCCCCGAGATCCTGATCACCACGCCCGAAAGCCTCAACCTGCTGGTTCACTCCAAAGCCGGTCCGGCGCTCTTTGCCGGCCTGCGCACGGTGATTCTGGACGAGATCCATGCCGTGGCGGCGACCAAACGCGGCACTCACCTCATCACCGCCGTCGACCGGCTCGTGCTTTTCGCCGGCGAGTTCCAGCGCATCGCGCTCTCGGCGACGGTGCGACCGCTCGAACGCATCGCTTCCTGGGTGGGCGGCTTTCGCCTCGAGCGCGGAGCCGACGAGCAGCCGCGGTACTCGCGACGTCCGATGACGGTCGTCGCTTCGAGTCAACCCAAGCGCTACGACGTCGAAGTGAGATTTCCGCCGGTTCTGGCCGCGGTGCCGGGCGAACAGCGTGAGGGCGACGGACTCTGGAGCCTGCTCGCCGACGATCTTCGCGACCGCATCCGCGAAGCCCGGTCGACGCTGGTCTTCACCAACAGCCGCCGCCTCTCCGAGAAGCTCACCCGGTTGATCAACGACGGCGGCGCGCGCGAGATCGCCTGGTCGCACCATGGATCGTTGTCGCGCGAGCTCCGCGGCGCCATCGAGAAGAGACTCAAGGCCGGCGAGTTGCCGGCGCTGGTGGCGACGAGCTCGCTCGAGCTGGGGATCGACATCGGCGCTCTCGATCAGGTGCTGCTCGTCCAGTCGCCGCGTTCCCTCGCTTCGGCCGCGCAAAGGGTCGGGCGTGCCGGACATGCGGTCGGCGAGGTCAGCCGGGCGCGCCTCTACCCGACACACGCGCGGGATTTTCTCGAGTGCGCGGTCGCCGCGCGAGCCGTGCTCGAAGGCGAAATTGAGCCGATCCAGCCGGTTCGCGCGCCTCTGGACCTCCTCGCTCAGTGGATCGTCAGCATGGTGGCGCACGAACGTTGGCGTGCCGACGACCTTTTCGCCGTGCTGCGTACGAGCGACCCCTACCACGACCTGCCGCGGGGGCAGTTCGATCTCGTGGTCGAGATGCTCGCCGGCCGGTACGCCGACGCGCGGATCGCCGAGCTGCGTCCCCGCATCGCCTATGACCGGCTCGACGGCACGATCGTGGCGCGTCCCGGCGCGGCGCGTCTGGTCGCGCAGTCGGGAGGCACGATTCCCGACCGCGGCTACTTCCAGCTCCGCATCGAAGAGTCGAACGCCCGCCTCGGCGAGCTCGACGAGGAGTTCGTCTGGGAACGCTCGCTCGGCGACACCTTCCTACTCGGCACGCAGTCGTGGCGCATCCACAGGATCACGTCGAATGAAGTCTTCGTCGCTCCGGCGCGGGGTGGAGCGATGCTGGCGCCGTTCTGGCGCGCCGACGCGCGCGATCGCGGATGGGTCTTTTCGGAGCGCATCGGGCGCCTGCTCGAGCAGGCCGACCGGGAGCTCGACCTGCCGGGTTTCGAGCTCACCCTGGCGGGTGACTACGCGCTCGATGCGGCTGCGGCCCAGGAGATCGCGCGCTTGCTGCGCGAGGCGCGCACGGCGCTCGGAGGCGGCCTGCCGCATCGTCGCCGGCTGGTCTTCGAAGAGACTCTCGAGCGCGGCTCCGGCAATGTCGAGGGGCGGCGCCAGGTCATTCTCTACACATTCTGGGGCGGAACCCTCAACCGGCCCCTGGCGCTGGCGCTCGCCGCGGCCTGGGAGCAGGCGGACGGCACGTCGATCGAGACGCTGGCCGACGACGACGCCGTTCTGCTGGTACTGCCGCCCGGCACCGACCCGTGCGCGCTGCTGGCGCTGGTCACGGCGGACCGCCTCGAGCCGCTGCTGCGCGCGCGCCTCGAATCGACGGGATTCTTCGGCGCGCAGTTCCGCCAGAACGCGCAGCGCGCGATGCTGCTGCCGCGCTCCGGCCCGCAGCGCCGGACACCACTCTGGGTCTCGCGCGAAAACGCCAAGAAGCTGCTCGAGGCGGTAGCGCGCTTCGACGATTTCCCTGTCACCCTCGAAACCTGGCGTGCCGCTCTCCACGACGAGTTCGATCTCGCCAACTTGCGGAATCGCCTCGAGGAGCTCGAGCGCGGTGAGATTGCTGTGGTCCGTGTTCGCAGCGAGCGTCCGTCGGCGCTAGCGGCGGGACTCGTCTGGCGGCGCACCAACGAGCTCATGTACGAAGACGACGTTCCAGGAGCCCGGCGGGGCTCCTCGGTGCGCGGCGATCTGCTGCGCGAAGTCGCGCTCGCCGGGGAACGCCCACGGTTCGCGGCCCGCCTGGCCGACGAGTTCCGCCGCAGGGTGCAGCGCCTGCTGCCGGGCTACGCTCCGCAGACGGCGAGCGAGCTGCTCGAATGGGTGAAGGAGAGGCTCCTGATTCCGGGGGCTGAATGGCAGGAGCTACTCGGGGCGATCGAGCGCGATCGCCCGGGCGGGGCGGCGGAGATGCTCGCCGAGCTCGCCTTGGGCGAGAAGCTCGCTGCCGTCCCGGGACGGCCCGGCAGCCCCGATTCGATCGTCGCGAGAGAGAACTTGCCGCGACTGGCGCAGCGCGAGACGCGCCTGGGAGAGCTCCTCGAGGAGTGGCTCCGTTTCCAGCCGCCGCTCGATGCCGAGTCCGTCGCCGCGCAGTGGGGTCTCACCCGCCTGGAGCTCGAAGCGGCCCTGGCGCCGCTCGTTTCCACCGAGCGGGTGGTGATCGGCGAGCTCTGCGAGGGAGAGCCTCGAGCGGCGCAGGTTGCGACCGTGGCGGCGGTCGAGACGCTGCTGCGCTGGCGCCGGGCGGCGGCACGGCCAGCCTTCGAGCCCCTGCCGGCGAAAGAGCTGCCGCTGTTCCTCGCCAGCTGGCAGGGGCTCACCGAGAGTGGAACAGGCGGAGAGGGGCTGCAATTTGCGCTGGAGCGCCTTTTCGGATTCCCGGCTCCGGCGGCCCTCTGGGAGGGAGAGTTCTTACCCGCCCGCCTCGAATCGTACTTTCCCGGCTGGATGGACACGCTGTGCGAGGAGAGCGAGCTGGTCTGGTTCGGTGCCGGCCGGGAGCGCGTCGCCTTCGCCTTTCAGCCGGACCTGGACCTCTTCCAGGTTCCGCCTTCCGCGCAGGAGATCGAAGCGCTTTCTTCTCCGGCGCAAGGTGTCCTGGCGCTGCTGCGCAGCGAACCGCGCGGACTCGAAGTCGCAGCGATCGCCGAACGCGCGGGCTGTACCCTCGGGGAGGCCTCCGAAGCTCTCTGGGCTCTAACCTGGCTGGGAGCGACGACCTGCAGCTCGCTCCGCGTGCTGCGCCAGGGGATCGAGAACGGCTTCCGCGTCGCGTCCCTGCCGTCCGGCACCGTCGACGCTGGGCCTGCCCAGCGCGGCGGCCGTCGCGGGCTCTTCCGTCGGTGGCAGGGGAATCTGCCGCTGGCCGGAAGGTGGCGGCTCTTGCCGGCCTGGACCGCTCCGAAGACGGAGGTGCCCGAGATCGACCCCCTTGCCGAGGACGAGCGCAGCCGGGAGCGCGCCAGGTTGCTCCTCGATCGCTACGGGGTGGTGTTTCGTGAGCTGCTGGCGACGGAGCTTCCGGCGCTCGCCTGGGGCCGGGTGTCGCGGGCACTGCGCGGGCTCGAGCTTTCGGGAGAGATCGTCGCCGGTCGCTTCTTCGAAGGGGTTCCGGGACTTCAGTTCGCGCTGCCGGGAGCCCTGCGGCGGCTGCGCGATGGTCTTCCGGGGGCTGCGATCTGGTGGTGTTCTGCGGCAGACCCGGCCTCGCCTTGTGGACTCGAGATCGTAGGCCTGCAGGGTACGCTGCCGCGACGGATGGCGTCGACGCGACTGGTGTATCGCGGCAGCAAACTGTGTGCAAACTTTGCCCGCGGTGGGCGCGAGATCCAGTTCGCGCTGCCCCCCGAAGATCCGTCTCTGCCGGAGCTCCTCGCGCCCCTGAAAAACGCCCTGACGCGCGCCTTCGCAGCCGAGCGCGTTATCGACGTCGAACGCATCAACGACGCACCTGCGGGTTCGAGCCCCTATCTCGGCGCGTTCGCGGTCTTCGACAGCACTCGCGACGGGGGCCTCCTTCGCCTGCGTCGGCGTTACGCCAGCCGCGACTCGGGCGACCGCTGAACGCCCTCTTCCAGGCGCTCAAGTGCGCCACATACACACCTCAGGGCGGCTCGGGTGCCGTCGTTGCATCGTTCGGCTGGGGCTTTTCGCTGCTCGGCGAGGTCCCTTGTTGGTAGGATCGAAGGCCATGAGCAATCTCCTGCGCCTTGCCCTCAGCCTGATCGTGCTGTCGACCTGTCTTTCCGCCCCCGCCTCGGCCGGGGAGCACCGTTTTGGCGGTGGTGTCCATTACTGGCAGAGCGTCGATCAGCTGGACGACGACTTTCCCGAGTTCGAGATCCATGACGACGGCATTTCCGGCGTCCTCTCGTATCAGTATCTCGCCGGATTCATCCGTTTCGAAGGTGCGGCGGAGTACTTCGACAAGGGATTCCAGGGCTCGCGCGACTGGGCTATTTCGCCGCAGGTCTACGTCCTCGCGGGCCGTGGAATCTACGGCGGTCTCGGCGTGGGCGTGACCTACTCCGACTTCGCCAACGGCCACTGGTCGGATCCGTACTACATCGCCAAAGCGGGAGTCGACTTCCTGCTTCTGCCCAAGATCCATCTCGACATCAATGCCGACTATCGCTTCCTCGAGTGGGAAGACCTCGGCGACTACGACAGCGACACCATCACCTTCGGCGCGACGGTTCGCGTCGGTTTTTGACGAAAGGGAAAACCATGGCCATTCGCAAGGCGAACGCCGTCTGGAACGGCGGACTGCAGGACGGTAAGGGAACGATTCAACTCGGCAGCGGGGCGTTCGAAGGACAGTACTCGTTCTCGTCGCGCTTCGAGGAGGGCACCGGCACCAATCCGGAAGAGCTCCTCGGAGCGGCCCACGCCGGCTGTTTCTCGATGGCGCTCGCCGCGGGCCTCGGCCGGGCGGGCTTCGCGCCGAAGCGCGTGGCGAGCGAGGCCCGCGTGCAGATGCTCAAGAGTGAGGCAGGCCTCGCGATCACCCGCATCGAGCTCGACTGCGAGGCCGAGGTGCCGGGCATCGACGCCGCGACCTTCGCTCAGCAGGCCGAAGGCGCCAAGGCGAACTGCATCATCTCCAAGGCGCTCTCTGCGGACATCGAAATCGTCCTCAACGCGAAGCTCGTCTGAGACGGCGGTGAAGCCGGGTCTTCTCCGGCTGGTGGCGCTCGTCGCGCTGGCGGGCGTCCTTGTGGCGGCCGTCCTCTGGTGGACGAGCGATCGCCGCCGGATCCTCGCGCAGTTCGAGGCCTTGCAGGATGCGCTCGAGAAGGGCAGCGGCGAGGGAACCCTCGATCGGGTCGCCCATGCCCGCGCCGTGTCGGAGCTCTTCGCCGACGGCTTCGTCATTCTCGCGCAGCCTTACGAGGGCACGATCGAAGACCGCCAGCAGCTCATGGGCATCGTCGACCGCTATCGCGCCAGCGCCGAGACGATCACGGTCTCGGACTCCGAGGTGGAGTTGAAGGTGCGCGAGAACGCCACTGCCGAGCTCACTGCCGTCGTCGAGGCGACTGGGCTCCGCGACGGGGGGCCGGGACGCGAACGGTTGCGCATGCGCATCGCCTGGCGTGAAGATCAGAATGTCTGGAGGATTCAGGAGCTCGAAGTCCTCGAAGTGCTCGAAAGCTCCGGCCTCTTCTTCTGAGGCTCCTTGCGCCTGCTGGCCTCAGAGCCACCAGGCGAGAGCGAAAATTCCGACCATCATGCAGAGAATGGCGAGCTTGGCGACCGCGGCCAGGAGCATTCCGAGCCACGTCGCGAAGCCGACCTTCCCCGCCTGACGCAGGTCGCGACGCGCAATCCATTCGCCGGCGATCGCCCCGGCGAACGGCCCCAGAAGGAGGCCGGGCAGGCCGAAGGCCAGTCCGACGAGCGAGCCGATGAACGCTCCGACGATGGCGAGCGTGCTCGCGCCGGCGCGCTTCGCGCCGAGGGCGGTGGCGATGAAATCGACGACGAATGCGATACACGTCAGCACCAGCAGTACCGCCAGCGTCAGCCATCCGACGCGTTCGAAGTCGTCCGCCGCAGCGCCGGCCACGAGCCCGAGGAAGACCAGCGGCGCACCCGGAATCGCCGGCAGGACAGCACCGGCGAACCCGATCACGACGCAGATCGCGCAGACGAGCCAGAGCAGGCTCATCCGAATTCCCCGGCGCCGACCGATCTGGCCCCAGGGGAAGGGGCATCGCTGAGCGCCGCGGCCAGGACGATCAGGTTTCGTGCCTGAGGCAAGAGGAGCTCCGACCCCGCCGACGGGACAGCAAGCTCGACGGCGAAGAAGAGGGCCGGTGCACAGGGATCGATCGCACCGTGTCGATCGTGGCGATGCGGTATCGCCAGGGCGACCGGCTCGATACGCAGGAAACCGGGAACGACCCCGCCGGTCGGCCGGCCGAAGAAGCCGCGCTCGAGCTCGTCGAAACGGCCGAGCGGAGCGAAGCCCCCGGCGACCCGCCGTGGAGTGGCCACGCCATCGACCACGAACTCCACCTCGGTCGCCCATGGAAAGGCGGCCGCAAGCAGCAAGAGGCGCCTGAATCCGGAGGGCACCACGACCAGCTGGCCGGCGCACCGAAGGGCGGAAGGGGAACCGGCCTCGAAGGCGTGGCCCAGGTCGAAATGCGCTCCCGCTCGGCAAAGGGTGCGCGGCAAGAGCTCGCGAGGAACGGCGCGGCCGCGGCCGTCGAGACCGCCGCGCAACGTTTTCTCGCCGCGCGACGTGACGGCGAAACAGTTCCAGGGCAGGTCGAGCGGCGGCGCTGGTGGCGAAGCTGGCAAAAAGCCCGGTGAAGGAGAATCGAACTTCGCGGCGATCGTGGCCAAACCGAAGCCTCGGACCGGCGCTGCGATGATTCCCGTCTCGTTCCCTGAC
>JBDSRU010000450.1:0-3370 GCA_039929145.1 Thermoanaerobaculia bacterium | reverse complement strand
GTAGCTCAGCCTCGGGCGGTGGTACACTTCCTCAAGCTTTCGCAAACCCGAGGCCACTGTGAGCGCACTCGATCCGGGCCGCATTCAGGACGAACTCCCCCAGCTGATGGACCGGCTGGAGGCAGAGTTCGCTCGCCTCTTCACCTATTTCCGGATTCCAGCGCAGGACGCCGAAGACCTGCTGCAGGATGCGCTGGTGATTTTCATTACCAAGCGCCCGAAGATCGTCGCACCCGACGCCTGGCTGATCGGTACCCTGCGCTTCCGCTGCCTGCTCTATTGGCGAAAGCGCCGCCGGCGACTCCTCGAGACCGTCGATGAGACCCTTTTGATGGAGCTCGCTGGCGGGGTCGCGCCCCGGCAGGAGAATGATGACCTGGCGCGAGATCTCTCAGGTGCGATCGGGCGTCTCCCGGATCGCTGCCGGTCGCTGCTGCGCCTGCGCTACGGCCTCGGTTGCGACGATCCGGAAGTCGCCCACCGGTTGGGCTATAGCCCGACCGGAATTCGCAAGATCGCCCATCGCTGCCTTTCGGCTCTCACCCACCAGATGCTGGCGGCTGGATATCCGACGACCTCAGCGGCACCCGCAACCATGGCAGGAGTCGAATGAGCGAAACTCAGCCCGTGGCGCAATGCGGCTTCGATGGCGCGCTTCTGGCTCGGTTCGCCGACGGCGAGACGAGCCCGGCCGAGCGCCGCAAGGTCCTGAGACATCTGCTCTCGGGTTGCTCGAGCTGCCGGTCCGTGGTGGCGCCCAAGTTCCGGCTCATCTCCGACAACCGGCCGAGCGAGTTTTCCATCAGCCGCGTCCTGTCCAACGTAGCCGAGCTCGAGCACCAGATGAACCAGGAGCGCGCGCTGGCGGCGGAGCAGTTCCGCGAGTTCCTGCGTCATCCGGCGGCGAGACAGTGGACTCTGCTGCGCAACAGCAGCCGCTACGACAGCTGGTCCTTTTGCGAGCTGATTCTGGATGCAGGAATCGAGGCGATTTTCGACGATCCACACCTCGCGCTCGATCTTTGCCGCATGGGCGTCACGATCGCCGACCGCCTGGGCACCGGGAGCTACGGCGAGCGCCTGGTCGAAGATCTCCGCGCGCGCGCCTGGGGCCGCACTGCCAATTCGCTGCGCGCGATCTCCGACCTCGCCGGCGCCGAGCAGGCGCTCGCCACCGCCGCCCGCCACCTGAAGCAGGGCAGTGGAGAGCCACTTGAAGAGGCAGAACACCTGTACTTCGCCGCTTCGCTCCAGCGCGCTCAACGGCACCTGGATCTCGCCCTGCGCACCATCCATCGCTCGCGCCGCATCTATCGGATGCTCGGAGACCGCCACCTCGAGGGCCGAGCGATGATGTGCGAGTCGGCGATCCAGGACCTGCGCGGCGAGTCCGCCGAATCCATCGATCTCTGCCGCCGGGCGATACAGCAGATCGACGCCGGCCGAAATGCGCGACTGGCATTTGCCGTGCGCCACAATCTAGTCTGGCAGCTCATGGCCGCAGACAGGTCGCAAGAGGCGCTACGCGAGCTCGAAGTCATTCGCCCGCTTTACGCGGAAAGCGGCGACCGGATACTCCTTCTGAAGCTGCGCTGGATGGAGGCGCGGTTAGCGAAAGACCTCGGCCGGCCGGAAGAATCCGAGCGCGCCTTCCGCGAGGCGCACGAGGGTTTCGTCGAAGCCCGTATCCCCTATGAGGCCGCCTCGGTGGCCCTCGACCTGGCGGTGCTTCTCGCCGAACAGGGCAGGAGGTCGGAGCTCAAGCTCCTCGCGGCCGAGCTCGTCGCTGTCTTCCGCAGCCTCGGGGTGGCGCGCGAGGCGTTCGTGGCACTGACCATCTTCGAGCGCCTGGCGCAGGCCGACGCCGTGACGGTGACCATGCTCGCCCGGCTCAGCCAGTACTTCTCGCGGGTCCGCAGCCAGCCGGACCTGCGCTTCGACCCGAACGATTCCTAGCCGGGGCTAGAGGTACGGCTCGAGCTCCGGCCAGGCGTCGGACTCGAGCATTTTCTTCACCGAATTCATGAAGTGATCGGCGTCGGCGCCGTCGACCAGGCGATGGTCGTAGGTGATGCCGAAGTAGGACATGACCCGGATCGCGATCGTGTCGCAGCCGTCGGCGTCGCTCATCACCATCGCACGCTTCTCGATCGCGCCGATTCCGAGGATCGCTACCTGCGGCTGGTTGATCACCGGCGTTCCGAAGAGGCTGCCGAACACCCCTGGATTGGTGACGGTGAACGTCCCGCCCTTGAGCTCGTCGGGTCCCAGCTTCTTCTTCCGCGCGCGGTCGGCAAGGTCGTTGGCCGACTTCGCGAGCCCGAGCAGATTCAGCTGGTCCGCGTTGCGGATGACCGGCACCAGGAGCCCCCAGTCGAGCGCCACCGCCATGCCGATGTGGACGTCCTTTTTGAACACGACGTTCGTGCCGTCGATGGACGCATTCACTTTCGGATGGGCGCGCAGCGCCGCAGCGACCGACTTGAAGATGAACGGCATGTACGAAAGCTTGGTGCCGTTGGACTGGAAGAACTTGTCCTTGGCGCGGGCGCGGATCCGGTCGACCTTGGTGAAGTCCATGTGAAACACGGTGGTGACGTGCGCCGAAGTGTCCTTCGAGTAGCGCATGTGAGCCGCCGTGATCTGGCGAATCTTCGACATCGGCTCGATGGTGACGTTCTCGCCCGGCTGGTAGGCCGCAATCGAGAAGCCGGAGGCGACCTTCGCCGCCGGCGGGGCCGCTGCCGCGGATGCGGCGGGAGCGCCAGCTGCCGTCGCCGGAACCGGTGCCGCGGCGCGCTGCGGCCTGCCCTGGGCCAGATAGTCGACCATGTCCTGCTTGGTGACCCGGCCGTGAATGCCCGAACCGGTGAGTTGGGTGAGATCGACTCCCTCCTTGGCCGCCATGCTGCGCACCAGGGGGCTGGAGAGCTGGCGCACGCGCTCCTCCACCGAACCCGCAGGGCTCAACGGCGCGGCGACGGTGGCGGCGGGAGCGGGGGCTGCGGGGGCTGCGGCAGCTTCCGCGGCAAGCGCCGCTGGAGCTGCCACTTGCGGCGCCGGTGCGGCAGCCACCGGAGAGGGCGAGGCAGCGGGCGCAACTGCAGCCGCCGGAGCCGTCGCCCCGGCGGCGCCGCTCTCCCCGATCATCGCCACGACCTGGTTGACCGGCACCGTCTCGCCTTCCTTGTTGCGGATCTCGAGCAGCACCCCCGCCGCCGGGCTCGGAATTTCGGCGTCGACCTTGTCGGTTGAGATCTCGAACAGTGGCTGGTCGCGTTCCACCTTCTCGCCCACTTTCACCAACCACCGGGTGATCGTCCCCTCGGCGATCGACTCGCCCATCTGCGGCATCACGACTTCGGTTGCC
>JBDSRU010000449.1:0-2582 GCA_039929145.1 Thermoanaerobaculia bacterium | reverse complement strand
TCCGCAAGGCCCCGGGCACTTCGGCGAGCGCGTCGGCGACGTAAGCGAGATGGACCCGCAGCCGCCGGCCGTGCGGAGTTTCCTCCCAGGGGCCCAGGAGGAGGAGGGTCTGATAGGGAATCCAGCCTTCATCGGTCGGCCAGGAGGAATCGAAGAAATAGTCGCGCCCGAGCTCCAGCTTTTGGCCGGCGAGGATCTCGGTCGTTTCGAACCAGTTGGCCCGGGTGCGGTCTTCGATGCGATTCTCGCGCAGCCGCTTCTCGAGCGCGGTGCGCTCCTCTGCGTGGGCCGTCGGCAGCAGCCGCTCGGTGAGCCGCCGCAGGCCGTCGATCTTCGTCAGGGCACCGTCCGGGCGCACGAAGTTGACGGTCTCGGCGCCGGTCATCACGGCGACCATCGCCTCGTCGCTCGGCTTGCCGTCGCGCGCCGCCGCAGCGCGCTCGATGCGGTACGAGAGGAGGGAACGACCGCCCGCCTGCGAGACGCGCAAGCTGACCTCGGAAGCGAGAGTGATCCGCTGCTGGATGGCGCCGAGCTTGGTGGTCTCGACATAGATCTCACGCTGAACGTAGGCGGATCCGGCCGGGGGCGCGAAGGAGAATGAGACCTGCTCAGCCGCGGCGACGCTGGCGAGCGCGCAGGCGAGCAGCCCTCCTGCGGCGAGGAGCGGCGGGGGGTAGCGACGAGGTCGGCTTCGGCTTTCGCTCATCGGGATTCTCGCAGGTGGAGGGCTGCTGATTTCCGATCCGCCGGTCCCTGGATAGCCGCTTCCACTCAGCGATGCTGCCATTCCGGCGGCCGCTTCTCGACGAACGCCTGGATACCCTCCGCCATGTCTGAGGTGGCGGTCAACTCACGCAGGTAGAGGCGCTCGGCCTCGGCGACCGCAGGAGTGTAGGCACGGGTCTCGCCGGCGCGCACGGCGCGCTTGGTCAGGCGCGTCACGGCCGCACTCTGGCGCTGGATCGCCTCGGCGAGCTCTCCGGCGCGGGCGTCGAGAGCCGCGCGGTCGGCAAGACGCTGGTGCACGAAGCCCAGGCGCTCGGCCTCGGTGCAGTCGAACGTTCGGCCGGTCAGCAGGAGCTCGAGGGTGCGGCCGCTGCCGATGCGCTGCGGATAGAGCGCCGCTGCGACGGGTGGATAGCAGCCCAGAGTGATCTCCGGCTGTCCGAACCGGCTGCGTTCCGTGGCGAGGACGAGGTCGCAGACCATCGCGAGCTCCATGCCGCCGCCCAGGCAGTGCCCGTCGACCAGGGCGACGGTCATCGCTTCGAGGTCGCGCAATCGCGCGAGCGCGCCGTGGAACGAGAGCAGCATCCGGTCGATCTTGTCCGGCGTGTGGTCCTGCACCGAGACTCCGGCGGAAAAGGCCTTCTCGCCGGCGCCCCGCACGAGGAGAATCTGCAGCTCGCGGTCGGCCTCGAGTTCGCCGATCGCGGCATCGAGAGCGGCGAGCAAGTCGAGGTCGAGAATGTTGAGCGGCGGGCGGCCGAACGTCAGCGTCGCCACTCGCCCGTCCCGCGCCAGGACGAGCGCTCCGGGTGAAAGGTTCATCGCCGCGCTCCATGCTCGACCGGCGAGCCGCGACGCTGCGCGAAGGCCTCCGCGGCCGCCAGGAAGTCTTCGAACAGCCCACGATGAAAAGGCTGATCGACGAGATTTTCAGGGTGCCACTGCACCGAAGTCATCCACCAGTCGGGCTCGGTCGAGACGGTCGCCTCGATCGTGCCGTCGGCGGCGACGGCGGCAGCGGTCAGTCCGCGGCCGGGACTCTTCACCGCCTGATGGTGCCGGCTGTTGACTGCCGGACGCCCGAAGCGCTCGACGCGCGCAGCCAGCGGATGAGCGATGCCGGTCGAAATGATGTCGTGCGCCAGGTGGTCGAGCGCGAATCCGCGGTCGATGAAGTTGTCGTGCCCCTGGCCGCCGGTCTGCAGCGCGATGTCCTGGTAGAGCGTCCCGCCGAGGAATACGTTGAGCATCTGGTGGCCGCGACAGATTCCGAAGACCGGCGTGCGCTGCGCGCGCGCTTCGCTGAGCAGGTCCCACTCCATCTGGTCACGGTCCGGCACCGGCTTGTCGAGGTGGGCGTCGCGCAGGCGCGCCTCGCCGTACAGACAGGGCTGGAGGTCGGCGCCACCGGTGAGCAGCAGGCCGTCGGCGCGCGCCAGCAGCTCGCGAAGGTCGACGCTCGCCGTCCGCCGGGGGGTGGCGCGGAAGATGTCGGACTCGGGGACACCGACCGCCGCCAGCGCCTCGAGATACGGTGCAACCTTGTCTTCCTTGATGTAGGCAACGACGAGATGGGGCACGGTGTTCTCCGGGGCTCCGGTATCAGGAGGCGGTTCGTTCGACGAGGATCGAGATTCCCATGCCGCCGGAGATGCACAGGGTCGCGATGCCGCGGCGCTGGCCGCGCTCCGCCATGCCGGCCAGGAGGGTCACGACGATGCGTGTGCCCGTCGCCCCGATCGGGTGGCCCAGGGCGATGGCGCCGCCGTCGGGATTGACCCGGGCAGGATCGAACGGCAGCTGCGCGAGGCAGGCGACGGCCTGCGAAGCGAACGCTTCGTTGAGCTCCA
>JBDSRU010000448.1:0-4513 GCA_039929145.1 Thermoanaerobaculia bacterium | reverse complement strand
TCGGCGATCCAGTCGGCGAAACGGTCGAAGTCGCGCACTTTGCGGTTCTCGTCGGCGAGCGCATCGGCGCCGTCGAGAACGTCGACTTCGGAAAGGTCGCGATAGGCCACCGCGTGGCCGGCCATCTGCGCCTCGCGGAAGGCGCCCAGCACGAGTTGGCGGATGCGATAGCTGCCGTCGGCATGCCGGCCCAGAAAGAGCAGGGTCCGCTCTCCCTCGACGAAGGTCGGCGCTCCCCAGATCTTGAGCTCCATGCCATTCGCGGCGCGCCCGCCCGGGACGCGCACCCGGATCGCGCTCTCGCCGACCGAACCCTTGAGCACGCTCTCGACGCTCATCAGGTAGTCGGTCACCGGCAGGTCGAGCTCAGGTGAAGGCAGGACGCCGCCGACTCGCGCGACGACGATGACAGGCGATTGATCGACCATCCAGAAGTCGTTGACGAGCTTCACGCTGGTCGCATTCGCCGCCGCAACCGTGGCGAGGAGGAGCGACAGAAAGAGGCTGAACGGGGCGAAACGGGCGCGCGTTTGCATATGCATTTGCTCCCAATGCAAGACCAGGACCGGGCCATGAAGCTTAGCGTTCGGGGGGCGGTTGTCAATGAGAATCGCCCCTCGCTCCGCGATAGGCTTGCGGGTCATGTCGCGCGTCCTGTCGGTGGTGGTTCCCGCCTTCAACGAAGAGCGGACGATCGCGGAGCTCTTGCGCCGGGTCGGGGCGGCGCCCCTTCCCGCGGGGGTCGGGCTCGAGATCGTCGTGGTCGACGACGGGTCGACGGACGGCACTCGTGACCTCCTGCGTGGGCTCGTCGCCAGCCGTTCGGCCGTCGAAGCACCGTTGCGCTTCTTCGAACAGCCGCGCAACCAGGGGAAGGGGGCGGCGTTGCGCCGCGGATTCGCGGAGGCGACCGGGGAGTGGATCGTCGTCCAGGACGCCGACCTCGAGTACGACCCGCGCGACTACTCGAAGCTCCTGCAGCCGGTGCTCGACGACGGCGCCGACGTGGTCTACGGCTCGCGCTTCTCCGGCGGGCCGCACCGTGTGCTGTTCTACTGGCACTCCCTCGGCAACCTCTTCCTGACCACGGTGTCGAACATGTTCTCGGATCTGAATCTCTCGGACATGGAGACCTGCTACAAGCTCTTCCGCCGCAGTCTGCTCGACGGCGTGGTCCTCGAGTCCAATCGTTTCGGCATCGAGCCCGAGCTCACGGCGCGCTTCGCCCGCATGCGGGCGCGGATTTACGAGGTGCCGATCTCCTACCACGGGCGGACCTACGCCGAAGGCAAGAAGATCGGCTGGCGGGATGGCTTCTCGGCGCTCTGGGCGATCGTCCGTTACAATCTCTTCCGGTGACGATCTCCGGTTCCGAATCCCAACTCCAGGCAGGTGGAGCCGGCTCGGCCGCCATCGGCGGCAGCGGCGGCATCGAAGCCAGCCCCGGGCCCCTGGCCCGACTCGAAGCGAATATCGCCCGGGTGTACAAGGGCAATACCGAAGCCGTGCGGTTGGCGATCGTCTGTCTCCTGGCGCGCGGCCACATGCTGATCGAGGACGTGCCTGGAGTGGGGAAGACCACCCTGGCGCAGGCGCTCGCGCGCTCGCTCGGACTCGAGTTTCAGCGCATTCAGTTCACCAGTGACCTGTTGCCCTCGGACATTCTCGGCGTCTCCGTGTTCCAGCAGCGCCAGGAACGTTTCGAATTCGTGCCCGGCCCGCTCTTCGCCAATATCGTCCTGGCCGACGAGATCAACCGGGCGACGCCCAAGACCCAGTCCGCGCTGCTCGAAGCCATGAGCGAGCGCAAGGTTTCGATCGAGCGCCAGCGGCTGCCGCTTCCCGATCCCTTTCTCGTCCTCGCGACGCAGAATCCGCACGAGTACCTGGGGACCTTTCCACTTCCCGAGTCGCAGCTCGACCGTTTCGAGATGTCGCTCCGGCTCGGCTATCCGGCGCGGGCCGCCGAACGCGAGCTGCTCCTCTCGGGCGGCGTCGAGCGCGAGCTCGAGCAGCTCGCAGTCGTGGTCTCCGCCGACGAAGTGCGTGAGCTGCAGCAGAGCGTGCAGCGCGTCAAGGTGGCCGAGAAGCTCGCCGACTACATCCTCTCCCTGGCCGAGGCGACGCGCCGCAACGACGAGTTCCAGCTCGGTGTTTCGACCCGTGGCGCGCTCGGGCTCTATCGCGCCGCGCAGGCGCTGGCGCTCTTCGAGGGCCGCGACTTCGCGGTGCCCGACGACGTCCAGCGCCTGGCTCCGGCCGTGCTGGCGCACCGTGTCGTCCTGCGGCGCGGCTCCACCGGCCTCGAAGCTGCCCGGCGCGCTGTCGAAGTGCTGATTCACGGCACGCCGCTGCCGATCTGAGCGCGCCCGTGGCACTGGCCGGCGTCGGTACGAGACCTGCCCGCGGACTCTGGCGCAGGTTCGGCGCGTTCCGCGCCCGCAGGGGCCTCCCCGAGGGGATCCGCATCACCAGGATAGGGCTCTGGTTCATCTTGCTCACCGTGATCGTCGCGGCGGCGGCGACCAATACGGGCAACAACGCGCTCTACCTCGTGCTCGCCTGCATGCTCGCCATGCTCGTGGTCTCGGGCCTGGTGTCGCGGATGAACTTGCAGCGCCTCGCAGTGGGCGTCGAGTCGCCGGGAGATCTCTTCGCCCGCCGCCCGTTCCTGCTGCCGTTCACGATCACCAACGAGAGTCGCCATTTGTCGCGCTGGCTGCTGCTTTTTTCGGTGACCCTCAAGGGGCCGGCCCGTCTCGTTCCGTACCTTCCAGCTGGCCAGAGCGCGCGCGGCACCCTCGAGCTCCTGCTGCCGCGTCGCGGCCGGCATCGGCTCGACTTCGCGCATTTCTCGTCGCTCTTTCCCCTGGGTCTCTTCCGCAAGGGAATGCGTTTTCCGCTGGACCTCGAGCTGCTGGTTTTTCCCGAGCTCTTCGCCGCCGGCGGTCTCGAGGTCCAGCCGACGGGGCTCGCTGGAGACGAATCGTCTCCGCGTCCGGGCTGGGGGCACGAGCTGCATGCGCTCCGCGGCTACCGGACGGGCGACGATCCGCGGGGCATCCACTGGAAGAAGTCGGCGCAGACGGGTGCCCTGATCTTCATGGAGCGTGAGAGCGAGGAGAGCCGGCGACTTTCGATCGTCTTCGACAATGCCACCGGCCGCCTGAGCGACGCGGCGGCGAAAAGCCGCTTCGAGCATCTGGTGAGCGAGGCCGCGACCGCGGCGGTCGACCATCTGGCGCGCGGCTATGAGGTGGAGCTGGTCTCTCGCGAGAGCTCCCTGCCGTTCGCGAGCGGTGCCCGGCACCGGCAGGCGATCCTGGAGCTGCTCGCTGTCGTCGAGCCGCGGCCGCGACAGCGCACCGAGCTGCGCTCCTCCGACCCCGCCGCGCGCTCCCTCCGCCTCGCCTTTGCCGCCGAGCGCGCGTGAGATGCGCGCGCGCTCGAGAAGCCCTCGCGTGAGATACGCGCGCGATCCAGGAGCCCGCGCGTGACCTACGCGCGCGAAAAGCGCCTGCTGCTCGGCCTCTCGGCGATGCTTGCGCCGTTGCCGCTGCCGTTCAACCAGATGCTCGAGTGGGGCGTCCTGGCCCTCTTCGAGCTGGCGATCGTCGTCTTCCTGCTGCGCGCCGCGCGCGGCGCCGCCGGCGAGAGCGGCGCCGAAGGTTCGCGGCGATGGGTGTCGAACCGCGAGCTGAATTTCCTCGGGCTAGCCTACCTGCCGGTGCTGGTCGCCGACATCGCCGTCATCGGCCGCATCCAGATGCTGCGTCCGATTCTGCATCTGGCGCTCTTCACTGTGGCGGCCAAGCTCTGGTCGCTGCGCGAGGAAAAGCAGAAGTGGCAGACCTGGATGTGGATCTTCTTTCTCTTCCTCGCCGCGATGGCGACCAGTGTGCATCCGTCGGTCGTCCTCTACCTCGTTGTCTTCCTGAGCCTGACGGTCGTCCTCATGGTGCGCTTCGTCTATCTGCACGTGCTGGCGAGCTTCGGGCACCGCGATCTCGAACCGCCGCGGTTGCCGGTGCGGACGTTTCTGGTCGGCGCGGTGGTGGCGACGCTGATCCTGGCGGTGCCGTTCTTCACCCTTCTACCGCGGGTGCGAACGCCCTACATCATGGCTCCGGGCGGCGGTGGAGGCTCCCAGGAAGCGCGCGCCGGGTTCTCGGATGCGATGAGTCTCGATCTCATCGGCCGTATTCGCGACAACCGGCAGATCGCGATGCGCCTCGTCTTCAGCGGGAACTCTTCGCCGCCCGGAGCGATGCGATTCAAGGCCGCGACCTACGATGTATGGGAGGGCCGCACCTGGCGACGCAGCCCCGGCAGCCGTACTCTGCGGCGCAATCCCCGCGAGGGCTTCTTCCGTCTGGCGCCCGGTGCGCGCGCCGGTTCGGTGCAGATCGCCCTGGAGCCGTTGCGTTCGACGAGCCTGATACTGCCGATGGAGACGCTGGCGGTCGATCTCGCCATCGCGGTGCTCGAGCTCGATCGCGGCGGAGCGCTCTTT
>JBDSRU010000447.1:0-3542 GCA_039929145.1 Thermoanaerobaculia bacterium | reverse complement strand
AGTCGGTGATGCGATAGACAAGTCGCTTGCGCAGCAGAAGGTTCGCCGGCACGATCCAGTGGAGGAAGAACGGCGGGCTGCCGGTGAAAAGGACTTCGTCGGCGCCACGCATCGACTTCCAGGCTCGCCGCAGAAGGCGACCGTTGGTCGCCGCCGTCCATCGTGCGCGCCGGCCGAAGTTGGCGCGCTCGTAAGGCCGGACGAGCAAGCGCTCCGTCCTCAGACTCCCTTTACCGAGCTCTTCATCTTTCGTCTCATCGGCCGAGGACGACAGTCCGACCAGCGTCACCTCGGCCCCTTCCGCCGCCAGGCGACGCGCTTCGATCTCGGCATACTGCCCGACCGCCCCGAAGTCCGGCGGCAGCCAGTCGCAGATGGAGACCAGACGCTTCAACTCGAGGTCGAAGTCGGCGGAAAGTTGGGTTTGCGGCGCAGGTGGCCGCCAGCGCCGGCGATGAGGTCGGCAGACTTCCGCAGGCGCGGGTCAAAAGGAATTTTGCCGCGCGGCGTCACGGGAGCATCCTATCGCCTCGCTCCAATCGGTCAGGCCGCCGCTCTTGGCCGGCCTATTGCACCTGCGGCACATCAGCCCGCCCAGCCAACGGCGAGGAGTCGTACCCGGCCGGTGGTAGCCTGAGCCGGTGAGACTGCACGAGCAGATCGACCTGCGGAGTCTCGAGCTCGCTCGGGCCGTCGTCGCGCGCATCGATGCGGACCCGGAGCGCCACGGTCTCGAGCGTGCCCGCAAGACCTGCAGTCGCTGGCTCGGCTCGGCGCCAGCTCCGGCGCTCGAGGAGTGGTCGAGAATCCTGGTCCGCGACTGGACCGTCATCCGTTCGGTACTGCTCGACGAGGGCGCCGAGGGGCAGCGGCTCCGTCAAAGCAGTCCGTTCACTGGCGTGTTGACGCCCTCGGAGCGCTGGGAGATCCTGCGCCGCTTCCGCGATGAATCGTCAGCAGCTTGAACATGTCCTCCGAGCCAGCGCCAGCCTGTCGGGCTGCCGCGAGCTGGTCGTCATCGGCAGCCAGGCCCTGCTCGCCTCGTTTCCCGACGCGCCCCAAGTGCTCCTGCGATCCATGGAGGTTGATCTCTACCCGCTGAACGATCCTGGAAAAGCCGATCTCATCGACGGCTCCATTGGCGAACTCTCGCCTTTCCACGACCTCTTTGGCTACTACGCGCACGGCGTCGGGCCCGAAACGGCCGTGCTTCCTTCCGGTTGGCGCGACCGCTGGGTCAAAGTCGAGACCGAAGGCGCCGTCGGCTGGTGCCTATCGCCAGTGGACTTGGCCATCAGCAAGCTCGCTGCGGGTCGCGCTAAAGACATCGATTTCGTCCGCGGCATGCTCGCCACACGAATTCTCGACGAGTCACGAGTGAACTCCGCCCTTGGCGAGCTCCCCTTCAAGACAGCGCGCGCAATAGGCGAGCTGTGGGAGATCTGCAAGCAGAAGTAGTGATCCGAGCGAGACCAGGCGCTTCAACTCGAGGTCGAAACCGATTCCCGCGCTTTGACTCCGCGGACGCCGCCCTTCGCGAGCTCGTCCAGGAACCAGCGGTAGGTCGAGGCGATGCCGTGGGCAACGTCGACACGGTGGCGCCAACCGAGGTCGCGGAGCTTCGAGACGTCGAGGAGCTTCCTCGGCGAGCCGTCGGGCCGGCTCGCATCCCATTCGATGACCAGGTCCGGCGCGACGGCATCCCGGACCAGTTCCGCGAGGTTCCGGATCGACAGGTCCTCGCCGGTACCGACGTTCACATGCTCCTCGCCCTCGTACTCGCGCATCAGAAAGTGACAGGCGTCGGCGAGATCGTCGGCATGCAGGAACTCGCGCTTTGGCGCTCCGCTGCCCCAGAGCGTCACGGCGCGATCGCCGCGCTCGCGCGCCTCGTGGAACTTGCGGATCATCGCCGGCAGGACGTGCGACGACTCGAGGTCGAAGTTGTCGCCCGGACCGTAGAGGTTGGTCGGCATCGCCGAAATGAAGTCGCAGCCGTACTGCCGTCGATAGGCCTGACAGAGCTTGATTCCGGCGATCTTGGCGACGGCGTAGAACTCGTTCGTCGGCTCGAGCGGGCCGGTGAGCAGGGCTTCCTCGGCCATCGGCTGCGCCGCTTCGCGGGGATAGATGCACGAGCTCCCGAGGTAGAGGAGTTTCTTCACGCCGGTGCGCCAGGCGGCGTGAACGACGGTCGCGTGGATCATCAGGTTGTCGTAGATGAATTCCGCCGGCCGTCGCGAGTTTGCCCAGATGCCGCCCACCGTCCCGGCGACGAGGTAGACGTACTCCGGGCGCTCGGCGTCGAACCAGCGGTCGACCGCTGCCTGGTCGCGCAGATCGAGCTCATCGCGGCCCGCGGTCAGCAGATTCCGGAAGCCTTCGCTCTCGAGCCGCCGCACCACGGCCGAGCCCACCAGTCCACGGTGGCCTGCCACATAGATTCGGGCGTCCTGCGGGATCTCGAGGCGGCTCATGCGTAGAGAAACGATGCTAACAGAGGACTCTCGCGGCCTGGCACGGCCGATGCAAATCACCCTCGCGAGGACGAACCCATGAACCTTCTCTCGACGCTCCGGATGCAGCTGGTACAGGCCGAAACGCCCGCCAGGGTCTATCTCAAGACCTCGGGCCAGGCGTCTCTTTCCTGTGCGATTTCTACAAACGCATTGCGCAATCGACCCCGGTGGCGCAAATTGGATCGCGCGGCCCGGAAGAGCGCGCGTTCGGTCGCTACAGTGGTCCGGGAGCACGGAAGATTCCTGCTCCTGCTAACGCTCCTCTCGTTCGCCACCGCCTGGATGGCGACCCGCGCGGTGATGGCGGGTGTCGACGAGAGTCTGACGCGTGCCACGCTCACCTCGGCGCAGCAGGAGAATCAGGCGCTCCGCCTGAGACAGGAAACCTTGCGCGAGCAGACTGAGGTCGCTTCGACCCGCCTCCGGTCCACCGAAACCACCCTGGCGAGCTACCCCTGATCCGCCCTTGACGCGATCACGTTGGGCTGCTCGTGCCTGGGGTGGACGAGCAGATCGATCTGGTCGCGTGACTGAAGGCGCTCGTCAGCGACTCGTTCTCCTTCTTCCGACACGACCCTTGCCACGGCGCCGCCTGATGGGGTTGCGCGGCAGGGCCGTTGAATCGTGAGAGAGTGCCGCCCATGCGACGGTGCCCATCCCCCTACATTCATTGCCTCAGCCGGATTTTGCGATGAAATCCAGCGCCGCTGCGCTCGTTCTTGTTCTGCTTCTCCTTGCCCCCTCGAGTGCGGCGGCGAACGCGACGGGCGGTGTGTCTGAAGGCGGCGCTTGCGCCACGAGCTTCGACTGCGCGACCGCAAGCGCGCCGGTCTGCGATGGCGGAAGCTGCGTCGCCGGCCCCGCGCTCTGCACGAGCGACGACAACGGCGACCTGGGGATGGGCGACGACGGTCCGGCTGCGGCAACTCCGCTCGACGCGACGCCGATCGCGGCGGCGATCTGCAATCAGCCCGCGACCGAAACCGATTTCTACCGCTTCACGGTCGTCGACGGCAGCTTTCT
>JBDSRU010000446.1:0-3505 GCA_039929145.1 Thermoanaerobaculia bacterium | reverse complement strand
GAGCGTGGCCTTGCCCTGCCGGAAGAGCTCAAGCACGTTGATGAGGCCCTTGGCGATGTCGCCCGCGTTCTCCTTCAAGAACTCCAGCACCTTACCGAGATCTGCCCCGCCGGTGGTGACGTCGGAGATCAGCTGCTGCAGCTCCTGGCGGTACTGGTCGAGGTTGGCGCCTTCGAGAGCCTCGCGGATGGTTTTGAAGCCGTCGCCGATCTTGATCTGCGCGTCGCCGAAGTCAGCCAGAAACGCCGCGATGGATTGCCCGCCGATCTTGAGCCGCTGCAGCTGAAACTCGAACTCCTGGGAGAAGTCGTTCTGCGTCTCGCGGCTCTGCTCGAGCAGGGCGCCCAGGGCGTCGAAGTCTTTGTGGGCCGCTTCGATCTCGCCACGGTTCTTCACCAGGGTCGTCACCAGGGAGTCTGACTTCGCCTTGACGTCATCGAGCGCGGAACCCACCTTGCTCAGCGCGCTGATCGTGTTCGTGAACAGCGGCATCAGAAGCCCCCTCCGCCACCGCCGCCGGAGTTCGGGCCGTCATCGTCGATGGAATCAATGGCCAGCTTGGTGGCCAGGGCTTGCGTCTCGACGGCCTTGAGTGCGGTGATGAGGCCAGAGAGATTGAGGGCGTTGAGTCGGGCGATGGTCGATTCGATCGTCCCGAGAGCGGTCGCGGCCGATCCGGCCGCCGTACCCACGTCCGCAAGCGGAGCCTTGATGTTGGTCGCCGCGGTCTTCGCCGCGTCGCCTGCCGCGCCCAATCCTTCGGCACCCTTCTTCGCCGCGTCGAGGCCGGTCCCGGCGGCGCCCGCCGCTTTGCCCGCTTCCTCCAGCGCCTGTTTTCCTTCGCCTGCCTTGGTGGCCCCCTCCTTGACATCGGTTCCTGCGGTCTTCGCGGCAGCGCCGAGTTCGGTGTGGGCACCTTTGATCGTCCGCAATGTACCCGTCGCCTCGTCGTACTCGACGGTCGTCTTCCCCACTTCGGTGGCGACCGTCTTCATGACGCCGGTGCTCTTGTCGAACTCGACCGAGGACGCCTTGACCTCTCCCTCGAGTGTTTTCAGCGACCGCGAAGCGGCATCGAAGGCTGTCGCTCCGGCCTGGGCACTGCCAGCCACCTTGCCCTGCTCCGTCGAAAGGCCGCTCGCACCCTTGCTGGTGATCTCCATCTGGGCCACGAGGATGCCCATGGAGGCGGCCTGGTCGGCGATGTCCTCAGGGATCTGCTCGCCGGCCTTTCGACTGGTGTCGACGTACTGCTGCAGGAAGGTCTTTGCCTTCTCGATCTGATCGGCACCCAGGTTCCCGAAGTCGATCTTCGAAAAGACGGCGCTCAGCGTGGCGAGTTGAGCCTGCAGTGACGCTTTCAGACCATCGGCGGCGCCGGTGATGTCGGCGACCATCTCGTCGACGATCTTCTTCTGGTCGTTCGCGGCCTTTTGGGCAGCGGACGTCAGAACGCCCCACCCGCTGGCGAGCTTCGCGACCTCCGCCGGGGCCTCTTTACCCAGCCGGGCGTAGCTGTCGAGAACCCCTTGAATCATGGGTCCGAAGATCTTGGCGAGGTCCGTCTGGGAGAGCTGCTGGTTCTGCTTGGCGAAGTCGGCGATGTAGGTCGCCAGCTTCTTCGAGCTTTCGTCGAGGGACTTGCCCGACAAGTCCAGCGACTCGGCCCACTTCTCCTCGGCCTTGCTCAGATCCTCGGCCGCCTGGCGCGAGTCGTTCTTCGCCTTGGTGAGCGCGGCGACCTTTTTCTCGACTTCAGCGGCAGACAGGCCGACCGGATCGATGCCGTTGGCCTTGAGGATCCGCATGTTGTTCTGCAGGCGCTGCGCGGCATCCGCGTTTGAATCGAAGCTCTCTTCGAGTCCGAGGACGTTAGAGATCAGACCCTGCACGCCCTCGTCGAACCCGCCGTCGGTGAGCCAGTTCAGCCCCTCGCGGAGCTTGGTTCCGGCTTCGTAGCCGGCGTAGAGCGCGCCTGCGATGCCCGCGGCGGTGCCGATGAACTTCGAGATTTTCGGCGACATGCGCTCGAAGATGTCGCCCAGGTCGTTGATGGAGCCGCGGCCGAGATCCGTCTCGGACCGCATGCTTTTCATTTCGTCCTTGACGTCTTCCTGCGTGTTGCGGAACTCGGCGGCCTTGCGCGAGGTCTTCTCGAGTTGGCCTTCGAGCTGCGCCAGCGATTCGCGAGCGCCGTCGCCAACGTCGCGCCCCTCCTCTTCCGCGCTGGCGATTGCCGACTTCAGCTCGTTGATGGAGGTTCGGGCCTTCGCAGCGCCATTCTCGAAGCCACGAAAGCCGTTCTCTCCGGAAGCATCGAGGGCTTCGAGCTCCTCTTTGACTTCCCGCAGGCCGCTCGTGATCGGGTCCGCGAGATCGGCACCTTTCTGGCGGATCTGCTCCAGGCCATCGGCGAAGCTCTTGGCGAGCTCCGAGTTCTGCTCGATCTGCTCGCTGAACTCCTCGCCGAAGGAGGTCCATGCCGCTTCGAGCTCGCGGACGCTAGCGGTCTGGGCCTCCGGTCCTTTGGCTGCGGCGAATTTCTCCGCGGCAACAACGACTTTCTCCAGCGACGCCTGGATCTTGTCGAGGTCATCCGCGCTACCCCCACCGGCGCCGCTCTTCAGCTTCTCGAAGAACGCACCCACCGCCTCCGACGCTGAGGCGGCAGGAGCCTCGAGGCCTTCGAGCTCGGCCGCGACTTCCTTGAAGGCGCCGGTGTCGCCCTCTTTCTGGACCTTCAGCCGTGCAATGACTTCCCGCTCTTCGGCCACGGAACCTCGATCTGCTATGAAAAGAGGCGGCCGTTCCCGGCCGGCCGCCTCGGAGTGTCAGGGGGTCAGAACCCGGCCCCTGGAACCCTGCAGCCGGTTAGACCGTGTAGTCCTGATCGGTAATGAAGGTCACCTTGACCGGCGCCTCGCCGGCGTCGCCGCCGACGCCGCGCAGGGCGACCGTTTCGACGATGGCGTTCTCGTTCGCCGCCGGGTCGGTGAGCGTCACCATCTCCAGCCGGTTCCAGTCGAACAGGATCGACTCGCGGTTCGGGCCGCCGGCGAGCAGCTGCCCGCTGAAGTAGGTGCGGAACTTCAGGTCGCCGTCGGTCTCGTAGATGTTGCGGAACGCCAGGTCACGCAGCTTCCGCGTGAAGCCGAGGAGCGCCACGAACTGCCCGTTGCGGTCGATCGCGAACGGGTAGCGCGAGCCCGAGCCCTGGTCGACCGCGATCGGGTCACCGATGGTGATCGTCGACGTCAGGGTGTTGAGGTCCACCCAGGTCGAGCCGCCATCCGTCGAGTAGTAGTTGTCCTGGTGGGCGGAGGTCATCCGCTGGCCGGCGAGGTAGGTCGGCGTCGGCAGACCCCAGACGACCGGGAAGTACCAGTAGTCGCCGACGGCCGTGAGGGCGTGGGCGACCGCGTCGCCGGGGAAGCAGAGGTCGAGGGGATCCTTGTTCTCGTCCCAGATGCCGATCTCGGCGCCGTCGTGGGCCAGCGTGTGGACG
>JBDSRU010000445.1:0-4211 GCA_039929145.1 Thermoanaerobaculia bacterium | reverse complement strand
TGCTGTTGCTGCCGCACCTCACCCTGATCCTGATCTCCTTCGTGCCGCGCGCCACCTGGACGACCGAGCTCTTTCCGCCGCTCTTCTCGCTCGCCAACTACCGTGCGCTCGGCGAGACTGCCGAGGCTCTGCGCCCGGTGGCGAACTCGCTCTGGATGGCGCTGGTCGCGACCGGTGGGGCCCTCGTTCTCGGCTTCATCGCCGCGCGGCGGGCGATCGACCGGCGACCCGGCGGGGCATTCTGGGCGCGGGCGATCGGTCTGCTGGTCGCCATCCCCTGGGCGGTGCCGGCGACCGCCTTCGCGGTTGCCCTGGCGACGACGATGAGCGTGCACGCACCGGCTTCGGGCCGCTTCCTGCTCGTCGGCACGGCGGCGATCCTGCCGCTCGCCTACCTCGCCCGCGCGCTGCCCGCCACCGGCCAGGCGGCCATCGCGGCCCTCGAGCAGATGGACCCCCAGCTCGAGGAGGCGAGCGCTTCCCTCGGAGCGGGTAAACTTCGCACGCTGGCGCGCGTAACCCTTCCCAGGATACGGCCGGCCCTCGCCGCCGGTGCGAGTCTCGCGTTTCTCGCGGCCTTCGGCGATTTCGTGGTCTCGATTGTCCTCTACACCTATGAAACCCGTCCGATCTCGATCGAGATTCTCTCTAACCTCCGCCTGCAAGAGACCGGCGTCGCCGCGGTCTACGGAGTTTTCTTGACGGCGCTCTCCGCTGCCGCGTTCCTGCTCTGGGGTCGCGAGAAGGAAGTGAGCTGAATGGCTCCCGATCGGGTGTCGCTGGGGCGCCTCTGGGCGCTCATGGCGACGGTCTTTGTCGACATGATGGGTTTCCTGATGGTCATGCCGGTGTTGCCGTTCTACGCCGAACGGCTGGGCGCCTCGCCCCTCATGATCGGCCTGATGGTTTCGGCCTTCGCCCTGGCCCAGCTGTTGATGGCCCCCACCCTCGGCAAGCTCTCGGACCGCAAGGGGCGGCGACCGACCCTGATGTTCGGCATCAGCATCGCCGCGGTCGCCTTTCTCGTGCTGGCGCTCGCCTGTTCCGAGTGGGCGATGGCGCGCATCTCTCCGCAGTGGCTGATCGCGCTCATCTTCCTGTCGCGCTTCGTGGCTGGCGCCGGGGGCGCGACCACCGGCGTCGTGCAGGCCTATGTCGGCGACGCCATCGTCCCCGAGGAACGCGCCAAGGCGCTGGGTTGGATCAGCGCCGCGACAAACGCCGGCGTGATGATCGGTCCGGCTCTCGGCTCACTCGCGGCGTTCGGCGGACCGGCGGTCCCCGGACTGATCGCGACCGCGCTCTGCCTGCTCAATCTCCTCTTCGTCAAGCGCTGGCTGCCCGAGTCGTCGAGTGCGGAGGCGCGTGCCGAGGCCAAGCAGGAGCGCCGCGATTCGCTGGGCAAGCGAATGCTCGCCGTCCTCACCCATCCGACCCGGCCGGTGGCCCGCCTGATCTGGATCTACGCCATCGGAATGATGGCCTTCATGGCGATGAACGCCATCCTGGCGCTCTTTCTCCAGAAGCGATTCGGCATCACCGAGAAGTCGTTCGGGCTGATCTACACCTTCGTCGGTGGAATCTCGCTGGTCATGCGCAGCCTCCTCCTCGGGCCGGCGGTGCGGCGCTTCGGCGAAAACGGCGTGATGCGGATCGGCCTGCTTTCGATGGCCACCGGCTACGCGCTGCAGGCGCTCGCACCGACGATGATCACCTTCGGCGCGGCGATCATGCTGATTCCGATCGGCACCGCGTTGCTCTTTCCCGCGGCCTCGTCGCTGGTGTCGCGATTCGCCATGCGTCATGAACTCGGCGCGACGATGGGGGTCCAGCAGGCCTACGGCGGTGTGGCGCGCCTCGTGGGTCCGATCTGGGCCGGCTACACCTTCCAGCGCTTCGGTCCCAGCGCGCCGTTCTGGGTGTCCGCCGGTCTCGCCCTGGCGACGCTCGCCTTCGCCAGCGGTCTTACGGCGTCGCGTCCTGCCGACGCGGTCGCCCCGGCAGAGACGGCGACTCCGGGCTGAGCTCCACCTTCAGTCGACGGGAGCGCCTGCGTCATCGCGCGGCTCGACCTCGTCGAGCTTGAATCCCGTCCACATCGAGCGGAAGTTGTTCCAGCCGGCGAGGGCCACCATGAACAGGTGGCCGGGCACGAATGCGAGCAGGCCGCACATGGCGAGGAAGTGCCAGATACGGACCATCTGGAAACCGCCCAGGACGGCGACCAGCCAGCCGAGCTGGACCGGCTTCCACAGTGCCAGTCCGGAGAGGCCGGCAAGCGCACCCGCGCCGAGCGTCGTGGTGTACGCGAGCTTCTGCAGCGGGTTGTAGGCGCCGGCGTAGTCCGGCTTCCCGGCACCTCCGAGATAGTGGCGCACCATCGGCAGAATACCGGCGAGGTCGCGCCGCGAGACGATGACCTGGCGCCAGTTGCCGGTCGCGATCTGGTAGGACGCGTAGGCCAGAGCGGCAGCGAAGAAGAGCCACATGAAGGTGAAGTGCCACTGGAGGGCACCGCCCAGCCAGCCGCCGAGCCCCGCCCAGAGCGGCAGGTTCAGCAGGTCCTCTTGCGGAATCTTCGTGCCGAAGCTCGGGAAGGCACGAAAGATCTGCAGGCCCGAGAGGGCGAGGACCGGCACGGCGAGTGCGATCGCCCAGTGGGCGAGCCGCACCGGCGCGGGATGCTCGAAGATCGCCCTCCATCTCTCGCCGCGGCGATCGACGAGCGTCTGCTCGCGGTGGAACTCCTTGGCCGCCGGCCGTTTCACAGACCACCGTGCCAGTCGTAGCCCTGGTCTTCCCACAGGCCGCGCCGTGCACCGAGGACCCGCGAGACCTTGAGCCGCGTCAGGAACTTCGCCTGCTTGTAGCCGAGCTTGGTCGGCAGCGCGAGGCGCAACGGCGCGCCGTGCCCGCGATCGAGCGCCCGGCCGTACATCTCGTAGCACAGCAGCGACTGTTGGTGCCGGGCGCTCGCCATGTCGATCGACTGGTAGTAGTCGTCGGCGCAGTCGACCTCGACGAAGCCGGCCTCCGGGTCGGCGCCGACGAAATCGAGGAAGTCGGCGAGGTGCGCTCCGCCGAAGTTCCCGATCGCCTCCCAGCCCTCGACGCAGACGAGGCGGGTGTTCTGGACGACCTTGGGCAGACGGGCGAAGTCGGCGACACGATAACGGCCCGGGCGGGTGACGGCGCCTGAGACTTCGAGGTACCACCCCTCGAGGTCGATTTCGGGGTCAGCCACGAGGTAGTAGTTATAAGGAAAGCGATCCAGCGGCAGGAGCTCGGAATCGGCGAAGACCGGCGCCAGCTGCTGCGGGCGAAACGTCGCCTGCGCGACCCGGTCGCTCCACTCGAGCCCGACGGCGAAGAGCTTCTTGCGCCAAGACGGAACGAAGAGACCCGCGGCGAACGCGATCGGCAGCATCTTCACCAGTTCACGGCGCGTCGCGGAGCCGGTCGTATGCGGGACTTCGCGATCGTCGGAGTTGTCGGACTTCATCTCATCTGAACCTACGCGGAAACGCTCATTCCGGTTGTGTGCAGCAGCTCACATTCATCCGCCCGCCGCGGTACGGCGTAGGAGTCAGAGTGAGAGCACGATCTGCTCTCGGATGCTCGCGAGAGCGCAAACGTTTCCAACCAGGAGAATCGAGATCATGAAGAAGAATCTGACGTTCGCTGCCGTAGCCGTCGCCGCCCTGAGCTTCACCGCTTCGGCTTTCGCCGCCAATTCCGCCAATCCGATGGTCGGCAGCAAGGAGATGTTCCCGAACAAGGACATCATCGACAACGCCGTGAACTCGGCGGATCACACGACGCTCGTCGCCGCGGTCAAGGCCGCCGATCTGGTCACGACGCTCAAGGGCGCCGGTCCGTTCACGGTTTTCGCGCCCACCAACGCTGCGTTCGCAAAGCTTCCCGCGGGCACGGTCGACACGCTCCTCAAGCCGGAGAGCAAGCCGACGCTGACCAAGGTCCTCACCTACCATGTGGTGGCGGGCAAGATGACCAGCGTCGAGCTCAAGAAGGCGATCAAAGAGGGCAACGGCACCGCAACCCTGAAGACCGTTGCCGGCGGCTCGCTCATGGCGATGGAGAAGGACGGCGCGATCTGGCTCAAGGACGAGAAGGGCGGCACGTCGATGGTCACCATCGCCAACGTCCTGCAGTCGAACGGCGTGATCCACGTCGTCGACACCGTCCTGATG
>JBDSRU010000444.1:0-3007 GCA_039929145.1 Thermoanaerobaculia bacterium | reverse complement strand
GGCCGCTCCGGGCGCTCTTCGAGCTGCAGGAAGGCGAGATCGAGCTCGGAATCGGAAGCCGCGAGGAACGCCCGGTATTCCTTGGCGTCACCTGCCAGGGTGACGCGAAAATCGGTGGGCGTCATCTTGAGCTTGAACTCCTCTCCCTCGCCCATCTGTTTCACCGCGTCCATCAGGCGGGTCGCCGAGAGCTGGGAGTTCCAGAGCAGGATGAGCCCCTCCGGATCGACCACCGCGCCCAGCGCGTCGAGCACCGACTCCTGCTCCTGAATCGAGTCTCCCATGTTGAACTCGGTCTTGAGCACCACCTTGACGCTGACGATTGCCGGCGACACCCTCGACAGCAGCTCTTCGTGCGAGAGCTCCCGCGGCGAAGCGGAAGCCGTCGTAGCGCTCAACAACAGTGCAGGTAAGGCGAGGAAACCGGGAAGCAGAAATCCGCGGATCGAGTTCACTTGTGCTTTCCTTCCGGCCACTCGGGCTCGATGAAGAGGAAATGTGTTCCGGTGCCGCGACGGACGAAGACCTCGACCGTCTTGGCGCGCACCAGTGAAATTTCGGCGATGCGATTCTCGAAGTCGGCGACGTTCGAAATCGCGCCGCCGTTCAGTGACAGCACGAGATCGTCGATACGCAGCCCGGCCATGTGCGCCCAGCCACCGCTCGTCACGTCCGTGACGAGAACGCCGCCCTGGTCGCGCTCCCAATGCCGGTCGCTGCGATCGAGCAAGGTGAGCTCGCGGACCGCGACTTCGAACTCATCCTGGCGCGAACGTCGGGTCTCTTCGGACGCCGCGGGACGCGACTCGAGCTCGACTTCGATCTCGCGCTCCCGACCGTCGCGCACGATCGCCAGGCGCAGACGCTCGCCGATGCGCCGCGCCTCGACGGAACGCCTCAGATCGTCGGCGTCCTGCGGACGGGAGGCGGTGAAAGGTTCGCCGTCGAGCGCCACGAGTAGATCGCCGACGAGCAGTCCGGCCTGGGCAGCTTTCGTCCACGGATAGACCTCACTCACCCGGTAGCCGGCGGTCCCGGGCCGGCCGAGCGCCGCGGCCAGCTCGGGGGTGAGAACCTGGGTAAGAAGCCCCAGCCAGGCCCGCGGCAGCTCGCCTCCCCACCTCCCGTTACGCTTCTCCGGCAGGCGCACCAGTGCCAGGATTTCCTGATCACCACGCAGCAGTTTGAGCAGCAAGGTCCTGTTGCCGGCAGCCGCGGCTCCCTCCACGCGCTGAGGCGCGCCGGCGAGTCGCTCTTCGAGCGCTGCCAGCGACTGCACCGGCTGACCGTCCACCGCCAGCAGGACATCGCCGGCCTGCACTTGCGGCCGCGCTGTCGCGGCGGCCTGCCCCGGCCGGAGACCGGTCACCAGAAGCCCCTCGCGAACGCGGAGATTGCGCGCCAGAGCGAGCGGCCCGGTGAGCTCCTCGAGCGAAATGCCGAGGGCGCGCTGTTCCCCCTTCTCGCCGCGCGTACGCTCCATCACCTGAGTGGTGACTTCGATCTCGCTCGGCACTCCGCGACGCTCGATCGAAAGCCGGGCGACAGCTCCGATCGGCAGGGCGGCTACCCGCCTGTAGAGCTCGGGGACCTGCTCGAAGAAGCGCGCCTCCACCGCTTCACCGTTCAGGGCTAGCAGAATGTCGCCCGCCGCAAGGCCGGCCGCCGCAGCCGGGCCGCCCGGCGTGACCGATGACACCAGCGCACCCGTCTCGCGGCCGAGCTTGGCGACCGGAAGCGCCGCGAAGCCCATGAAACTGCGACGTACGGCTCCATCCGCGAGCGCATGCTGCAGCACGTCGGCGGCGACGCGGGCGGGAATCGCGAAACCGATCCCTCCTCCACCCAGCTCGTTGATTCCGATCACCTCACCGGCGAGGTTCACCAGTGGACCTCCCGAGTTCCCGGGCAGGATGAGCGCGTCGTGCTGGATCCATTGCGTCAGCCAGCCGGTGGTCTCACCGCCATCGAGCTCGACGTCCGAAAGCTCCGATCCGGTGAAATCGGTGAACACCCGGTGTGCATTCGACACGATCCCGAGGGTCACGGAGGAAGAAAGTGCGAAAGGGTTGCCGAGCGCCAGCACCGGGTCGCCGATCGCCACCGCCGCATCGACCGCGAGCCTCGCCGGCCGCAGACCGGTGGGCACCGCGCCGGCGGCCCGCGTCTTCCCGGGGAGAGCGGGCTCGAAGCCGGCGGCGCGCAACTGGAGAACCGAAAGGTCCGTGAGTGGATCGTGCGCGACGACATCGGCCTCGAAGATCCGGCCATCGGTGAGCGTGCAGCGGATGCGCGTGCTGTTGCCAGCGACGTGAAAGTTGGTCAGCACGTGCCCCTCTGCCGACACCAGCACGCCGCTGCCTGCGCTCGGGAAGCGCATGGCTCTGCCTTCGGCGAAATCGCGCGACACCGCCGAGATGTTGACCAGCGCCGGATAGACCGCCGCCACCGCGGTCTCGACTTCGCGAGCTGTCGGGAGCGCCGCAGGCTGGGCCGCTGAAAGGAAGCTCGCGCCGAGAAAGCCGAGGGCGCCCATCCACCGCCGCGTCCACACTCCGGACCGCCGATCTCCGTCTCCTGATCCTGCCCATCGCGCTCTGGTCATCGCTCTCCCGAACTCTCGCGGCGCGTCAGTGTATCGGCCGCATTGCATCGAGACAAGGCGAGTCCGGGCGCGGGCTCGGCGATAAGCTGGTCGCCATGCCGACGCCTTCCAGCAAGCCGCCGGGCGAACGCGCGGGGCTCCCCGCTGATTTTTTCGCCGATGCGGTTGAGCTGCTCACCCGCCTGACACGCCAAAGCTCGCCCAGCGACGACCCCGCCGGGCTCCGTGCGATGGCCCGGATGCTGGCTGCGGAGCTCGCGGCGCGCGGGCTGAAAGTGGAGATCTGCGACCAGCCGGACGAGCATGGCGTCCCGCTGCCGGTGATCGTGGCGGAAACAGCGGCGGATGATGCGGACGATGCGGCGGACGATGCGGACGATGCGCGCTCCGCCAGCGCCGGCG
>JBDSRU010000443.1:0-3654 GCA_039929145.1 Thermoanaerobaculia bacterium | reverse complement strand
CGGGATCGCGGCCGAAGCCGGCGGCGTCGATCTGTCGGCCGGCCTGTTCGATCAGGTCGCTGGCGGTCGTGGTGCCGCCAATGCCGAACTCGGGGCTGGCGATATCGAACGAGGCGACGAGAAATTCCTTCACCCTTTCGGCACGAGCCGCATTGGCTTCGGCGCGCAGCGCACTCGCGGCGGCGCGCCGCGCCTGCCAGAGCGCCGCCGAAAGGCCGGCCGAGAGCGACAACAGCGCGAGCGCTGAGGCCATCACCCCCACCTTGTGCCGGGCGATGAATTTGCGGCTGCGATAGAGCCGCGAATCGGGGCGCGCCAGCACCGGCCGCCCGTCGAGGTGACGTCGCAGGTCTTCGGCGAGGGCGGTTGCCGACTCGTAGCGTCGCAACGGATCCCGCGCCAGCGCCTTGAGGACGATCGTGTCGAGGTCGCCGGCGAGCAGGCGTGATTTCCGCGCCTCGCCGGCGGTCGCGGCGGCCTGACTCGGCCGCGTGAGGGTTTCGCGCTCGACCTTGTCGGCGAGCGCCGCGGCGGAGGTTGCGGATCGGTCGTGGGGGAGGCGATCGGTCATCAACTCGTAGAGCACCACGCCGAGCGCGTAGACGTCGGTCGCAGTGGTCACCGGCTCGCCGAGGATCTGCTCGGGCGCGGCATAGGCGGGCGTCAGGGCGCGAGCTTCGAGTCGCGTGCGCTCGCCGGCCTCACCTTCGTCTCCAGAAAGCAGCTTGGCAATGCCGAAGTCGAGCAGTTTCACCCGCCCATCGCCGTCGACCAGAATGTTCGACGGCTTCAGATCGCGATGGACGATCAGGCTGCGATGCGCGACCGCGACGGCGTCGGCGACTGCGATCAACAGTTCGACGCGGGTGCGGAGGCTCGCCCGCCGCGCCCTGCACCAGTCGCCCAGCGCTTTGCCCTCGACCCGTTCGAGCGCGAAATAGGGGCGTCCGTCGGCAGCGATGCCGCCGTCCAGGAGGCGCGCGATGTTCGGGTGTTCGAGGCGGGCGAGAATCTGGCGTTCGCGCAGGAAGCGGCGCAGCACCTCTTCGGAGTCCATCCCGCGCTTGAGCAGCTTCAAGGCCACGACCTGATCGAACTGGCCGTCGGCGCGCTCGGCCTCCCAAACTTCGCCCATCCCACCGCGGCCGAGCAGGGCTCTGAGTTTCCAGGGTCCGATGCGCTGGCCGGCCTCGGGGTTTGCGGCGAGGCCGGCATCGAGGGCTTCGCCGACGAGCTCCGGGGCGTATCCGCCAACGCCGCGGTCGAGAAATTCCTCCCCGGCTGCCAGGTCGGCGGCGAGCAGCTCCGCGAGCTCCGCCGCGAGCTCCGGATCGCTCTCGGTCAGCGCGGCGAGTGATTCGGCACGCGCCGCCTGCGGCATCTCGGCGAGCTCTTCGAAACGGGCGCGAGCGAGCGCGAATCGAGCGGGATCAGGCCTTCTCACCGCCCTGAATTCCGTGCCGACAACGGGTTCATCGCCCTCCCTCGCGGAGCTGGCCGCGCTGGCGAACAGCTGCCGCGCAGCCTAGCTCATCTCGTGAGGCGCGGAGGAGGTCACCAGACCCGGACGCGAGCCTCCGGGGCGAGAGCGAGACGGCTGGTGGGCGGGATCTGGAACGCCGCGTACCAGGCGTCGATGTTGCGCACCGTGTCAGCGCGGAATTCGCCGGGAGCGTGGCCGTTGGTCATCAGCGAATTGCGCAGCGCCTCCGGGCGGGCTTTGGCGCGCCAGATCTGGCCGAAGGAGAGGAAGAAGCGCTGATCGCCGGTGAGGCCCTGGGCGGCAGGACCTTCCTTGCCGCCATGAAAGGCGCGGTAGCCGTCGTAGGCGGCGCTGATACCGGCGACATCGGCGATGTTCTCCGACAACGTGAGCTTGCCGTTGACGTGGCTTCCGGGCAACGGCTCATAGGCGTCGTACTGCGAGGTCAGCCGCGTGGCGGCGGCCTGGAAGTGCGCCATGTCCTCGTCCGTCCACCAGTTCGCGAGCTTGCCGCTGGCGTCGAAGAGCGCGCCTTGGTCGTCGAAGCTGTGGCTGATCTCGTGGCCGATGACGGTGCCGATTCCGCCGTAGTTCTGCGCCGCATCGGTGTGGGCGTCGAAGAATGGCGGCTCGAGAATGGCGGCCGGGAAGTTGAGTGCGTTCTGCAGCGGCAGATTGACCGCGTTCACTGTCTGCGGCGTCATCCACCACTCGGTCCTGTCGGCCGGTTTGGCGAGTTTGGAAAGCGCGGTCGCGTAATCGAAACGGTCCGAGCGCTCGGAGTTGCCGTAGGCGTCCTCCCGCTTCACGACGAGTCCGTCGTAGTTGCGCCAGGTGTCCGGATAGCCGATGCCGACATAGAGAGTGTCGAGCTTCGCTTTCGCTTTGGCACGGGTGGCCGGCGACATCCAGGCGAGTTTGTCCACCCGCTTGCCGAACGCTGCGACGATGTTGCGCACCATCTCCTGCGCCGCGGCCTTGGACTCGGGAGGGAAGTACTTCGCGGCGTAGAGCTTGCCGACGGCATCGCCGAGCGCGGCATTGGTTCCATCGACCCCGCGCTTCCAGCGGTCGCGCAGCTGGGTGGCGCCGGAGAGGGCGGTGCCGTAGAAGCTGAACGACTCGTCGACGAACGCCTTGGAGAGCCAGGGAGAGCCGCGATCGGCGACCCGGAAGGCGAGGTAGTCCTGCCAGTCCGCGAGCGGCTCGGAGCCGACCAGCGCAGCGATACCGGTGACCGCGCCCGGATGCCAGACCATGAGGTCGGCGACTTTGGCTCCCTTTTCGGAGAGCCCCGCCGTGGCGAAGAAGGCCGGCCAGTCGAGACCCGGTGCCTTGGTGGAAAACGCGCTCAGCGTCCACCGGTTGTGGGCCCGCTGGACCTCCATCGATTCGGTGCGGGTGGCGTGCGCCTTGGCGATCTTCGCTTCGAGCGCGTAGATGCGCGCCGCGCGGTCGCCGCTCTTGCCAGCGGGAACGAGCCCGGCGAGCTCGAGGACCCGGGCGATGTGGTTGCGGTACTTCGCCTGCAACTCGGTGTTGGCGGCGTCGGTCGCGGTGTAGTTGTCGCGGTCCGGCATGCCGAGTCCGCCTTGCAGCATGTAGGCGGCGTTCTTCGCCGGATTGTCGAAGTCGGGCGAGACCCAGAGGCCGAAGAGCCGATCGGTGTGGAAGTTGGTCGAGTTCAGCGGATCGACGTCGGCGCGCAGTTGACCGCCGAGGAAGCGGGAGAGCGCAGCCTTGTCACGCAGGGCGGCGATCGCCGCGAGCTCGGGTTCGAGCGGTGCCTTGCCAAGCTTCTCGATCGTCGCCTCGTCGAGGTAGGCGAGGTAATAGTCGCCCACCTTGCGCGCGTCGGAGTTGGCTGCAGCGGAACCTTCCGCGCCGGCAGCGGCCTCCTGGATCAGCTTCTGGGTCCGCCGGTTCGCCTCCTCGGCGAGGATGGCGAAAGAGCCCCAGGCGGCGCGGTCGGCGGGGATCTCGGTCGCCTTCATCCATGCGCCGTTGGCGTAGGCGTAGAAGTCGTCGCCCGGGGCGAGGCTGCGGTCGATTCCGGCGAGATCGATGCCCGGCTCGGACGCAGCGGTCTCGTCGGCTCGCAGGCCAGGAGCAAACTGGGAGAGTGCCAGGCCGAGGAGTACGAAAGCTCCGGCGAAGCGCCAATGTCGGGT
>JBDSRU010000442.1:0-2821 GCA_039929145.1 Thermoanaerobaculia bacterium | reverse complement strand
GCGAACGGGCGAAGCTCATCGGCTACAAGAACCACGCCGAACGCCGGCTCGAGAACTCGATGGCGAAGTCTCCGGAGCGCACCCTCGAGCTCATGGAGGCGGTCTGGAAGCCGGCGGTGGCGCGCGTTCACGAAGAGGTTGCCGACATGCAGAAGATCGCTGGCGCCGGCGATTCCCCGACCACCATCGAGCCCTGGGACTACCGTTACTACGCCGAAAAGGTGCGCAAGGCGCGCTACGATCTCGACGAGAACGAGATCAAGCCCTATCTGCAGCTCGACAAGCTTCGCGACGGGATGTTCTTCGTGGCGGGAGAGCTTCTCGGTCTCCACTTCTCGCCGGTATCCGACGTTCCGGTCTATCACCCCGACGTGCGCGTCTGGAAAGTGACGAACGACGCCGCGGAGCTCGTCGGCCTCTGGTACTTCGATCCCTATGCGCGGCCCGGCAAGCGCTCGGGCGCCTGGATGAACGCTTACCGCAACCAGGAGCGTTTCGAGCGCGACGTCAAGACGATCGTTTCGAACAATTCGAACTTCGTGAAGGGCAAGCCCGGCGAGCCCGTACTGATCAGCTGGACCGACGCTGAAACGCTCTTTCACGAGTTCGGTCATGCGCTTCACGGCCTGTCGTCGAACGTCACCTACCCGTCGCTCGCCGGCACCAACGTGGCGCGAGACTTCGTCGAGTTCCCTTCACAGCTGCTCGAACACTGGCTGTCGACGCCGGAGGTCCTCGATCGGTTCGCGCTGCATGTCGAAACCGGCAAGCCGATGCCGCGCGAGCTGGTGGCGAAGATCGACCGTGCCGCGACGTTCAATCAGGGCTTTGCGACCGTCGAGTTTCTGGCCAGCGCCCTGATGGACATGAAACTGCACCTCGCCGCGGCGGGCGGTGGTGTCGCCATCGACCCCGACAAGTTCGAGCGTGAGACGCTTCAGGCGCTCGGCATGCCGAGGGAGATCGTCATGCGCCACCGGACGCCGCAGTTCGCGCACATCTTCTCGTCCGACGGTTACTCGGCCGGGTACTACAGCTACCTCTGGGCCGATACGCTGACCGCCGATGCCTGGGATGCGTTCGTCGAAGCCGGCGGCGCCTACGACAAGGGCGTGGCGAAGCGCCTGCACGACAGCGTCTTTTCGGTCGGCAACACCCTCGATCCCGCCGACGCCTACCGCGCCTTCCGCGGCAAGGATCCCGGCATCGAAGCGCTGATGCGCGATCGCGGCTTTCCGGTGCCGCAGGCCCCAGCGCCGCTGCCGGCGGCAGCAAAGTAGCCTTTCTCTCCGCGGACGGTCGGAGCCGGCGAGGGCGAGCTAGACTGCCGCAGCGGTCGGCGTCGGCGCCGGCTCTGACCTCCACGGGAGAAAAGCATGCTCGATCGAAGAGCGGGGACGCGATGAGCGGGCGGGTCGCACGCGAGCATGCCGGCCCGCCGCCCGGCGGGCTGCGCTGGACGGTGCTGGTGCTCATCAGCATCGCGATGTTCGGCAACTACTACGTCTACGACTCGATCGGTCCGCTCGCCGACTCGCTGCAGAAGCTGCTCGGCTATTCCGACACCCAGATCGGCACGCTGAACGCGATCTACAGCTTCCCGAACATCCTCATGGTGCTCATTGGCGGCATCATCGTCGACCGCCTGGGAACGCGCTTCTCGACTCTGGTCTTCACCGGCGTCTGGGTCCTCGGCGCCTTCCTGACCGCAGTCTCGCCCTCGTTCACCACCATGGCGATCGGCCGGCTCGTTTTCGGTCTCGGCGCGGAGTCGATGATCGTCGCCATCACCGCCGCGATCGGCCAGTGGTTCGGCAACCGCGAGCTCGGCTTCGCCTTCGGCCTGAACCTGTCGATCGCGCGCGCCGGCTCCTACGGCGCAGACATGTCGCCGACCTTCTTCAAATCGTTCTACGACGGCGGCTGGCAGCCGCCGCTGTGGATCGCGGCAGCCTTCGGGGTGGTGAGCCTCGTCGCGGCGCTGCTCTACTTCTTCGTCGATCGCGCGGCCGAGCGGCGCTACGTCCTCGGCCGGCCGGCGCCGTCGGAGCGCATCGTCTGGAAGGACCTGCTGCACTTCGACCGTTCCTTCTGGTACGTCATCGGGCTCTGCGTGACCTTCTACTCGGTGATCTTCCCGTTCCGCAGCACCTTCTCGATCAAGTATTTCCAGCACGCCCACGGCCTCGACCTGCAGGCGGCGTCGACGATGAACAGCTACGTCTTCCTGGCGGCGGTCTTCGCGACGCCGCTCTTCGGGTTGATGGTCGATCGCATCGGCCACCGCGCGCTGTTCATGGCCGGTGGCACTTTCCTGCTGCTCGCCGCATTCCCGGTACTGGTTTTCACCCACGCGAATCTCTGGGTGGCGACGGTGCTGATCGGCATCGCCTTCTCGCTGGTTCCGGCGATTCTCTGGCCCGCCGTGACCTACCTCGTGCCGGGGAGCCGGTTGGGCACGGCCTACGGCCTGATGACCATGCTGCAGAACATCGGCCTGTTCGTCTTCAACCTCGCCGCCGGATGGTTGAACGACCACAACCATGCCGGAGCTGAAAACCCCGGCGGCTATCTGCCGATGCTCTGGATGTTCGGCCTGCTGAGCCTCTTCGGCTTCGTCTTCGCGGCGCTCCTGCGCAGGCGCGAGATGGGGCCCCACAGCCACCACCTCGAACGCGCGCAGCCCCTGGTCAAGGCCTGGTAGGCGCGGCGGGCTTTCAGGGCACTGTCGCCGACCAGTAGGCGGAGGCCTGGTCCTCGAAGCCGTCGGCGAAGGTCGCGCCGTAGAGCACGACCTCCGCCCCGGTGTCGGTGAGGGTTG
>JBDSRU010000441.1:0-2553 GCA_039929145.1 Thermoanaerobaculia bacterium | reverse complement strand
CCGGCACGCGGTGCTGGTTCAGCTTGCCCATGCCGCGCACGAAAAGCTTGTCCTGCGCCATGGCGTAGTAGACCCGGGCGCCGGCGAGGATCAATCCGTTGTTGCAACCGAAGGTCGAGACGACGATCAGCGCCGCCATGATCGTCGCGCCCGCCGGACCAAAGATGACTCCGAGCGTCGCGGTCGCGACGCGATCGTCCGGCGCCACCTGGATCGCGGTGAGCGGCAGCGTGCACAGGTAGGCGACGTTCGCGAGGACGTAGAGCGCGATGACCAGCAGCGTCCCGTAGGCGAGCGAGCGCGGTATGTTCCTGCGCGGGTCGCGTACCTCGCCGGCGGTGAAGGTGATGTTGTTCCAGGCGTCGGCGGAGAACAGCGAACCGACCTGGGCGACGCAGAAGATGGCCAGGATCGCCAACCAGCCGCCGTGGACCGAGATCGCCGGCAAGAAGGAGAAGTCGGGGGCGAGAGTCGCCGCTCCCTGGACTGTGAAGAGCGAGGTGAAGTTCGCCGCGATCGCTTCGCTGTTGCGCCCGAGTACGACGCCGACGACGATGAGAGCGAGGAGAGCGCCGGTCTTGGCGGTGGTGAAGCCGTTCTGGATGAGCTTCCCGAGCCGGATGCCGCGGGTGTTGATCCAGGTCAGCAGGGCGATCATGACGATGCCGACCAGCTGCTGGCGCGACAGGCTCACGGCGTAGCTCGGCGACAGATCGATCGGCGGCACGATCCACTGGGTCGGCCCGATTCCGGGAACGAAAACCCCCAGAAATCGGGCGAATCCGACGGCGACAGCGGCGATCGTGCCGGTCTGGATGACGAAGAAGAGCGTCCAGCCGTAGAGGAAACCGGCCAGCGGATTGAAGGCCTCTCGCAGGTAGACGTACTGGCCGCCGGCCTTGGGCATCATCGCCGCGAGCTCGCCGTAGGAGAGCGCCGCGGCGAGGGTCAGCAGGCCGGTCACGATCCAGGTGACGAGGAGCCCACCCGCCGAGCCGGTCAACCGGGCGATGTCGGCAGAAACGATGAAGATCCCCGAGCCGATCATCGAACCGGCGACGATCATGGTCGAGTCCAGGAGCCCCAACTCACGAACGAAGCCGGAGGACTCCTCGGCGCCGTCGCCCACGATCGGTCTCTCGACTCCCAAGCGGACTCCTTTCGAGAAAAACTGGCGCAGTCTAACCCCATTTCGACCTCGTGGGCGGGCAACCGGGATCGAACGATGCCCGGGGACGGATGGGGGGGTCCGGAGATCAGAGCGCCAGACGATTGCTAGTAATGTCGCGAAAGCGATTCGCGTCGCGCGCAGGCATGGGAGAGTCGGTGTGAGGAAAGGCCTGGATCGGTTGACTCGATTTCGTCGCGCAGCGCTTCTCGCCGGCCTCTCGCTGTTCGCGCACGCACCCGGTCAATCGGCCCCATTGGGAGAGATCCTCGAGGACCTGAAGCTCGAAGGCTACTCGCTCGGTCTGAGACCTACCTACCTCGGAACGGTCGGCGGTCGAGCGGTCTTCCAAAACCTCTTTGGGGAACCGACCACGTTGGTCTGGATCACCGACGGGACCTCGGAGGGGACGTTCCCGCTCGCGATCGGCCAGCGAGACGACAACTCGCCCGCGTTGACGTACCTCGGCACGGCCGGCTTGCATCTTTTCCTCTACCTGCGCGATCAAGGATCGGAGAGCAATGATCTTCTCCTCGCCATCGACGCGCAGGGCGAGGTGACGCGGGTGCTGCAGGAGTCCGATGGCTGGGACCTCACCTACCTGGCAGACACGAGTCGGCATCGCGTTGCGGGAAGCTCCCTGGCGATCCTCGCCTGGAACCAGTCGTCCCCGGCCGATGTTCTCTCGTTCATCGACGGCAACACGCTGGCACGAAGCGCGGTCTACGAATCCCCGGCGGGCGGCGTTCAGCTCCTCGGAGCGCTCGGGAGCCAGCTCGTCTTCAGCGTCGCCGACTACCCCACGTTGCAAGAGACCCTGTGGAAGAGCGCCGGAAGTGCGGCGACGACCGCGCCCTACGCGACGCTGTCGGGCCAGGTCATCGGAGCTGGCGCTGCGGCGGCCAATTCGGTCGTTTACTTCACCCTGACTGAGCCCGGGGAAGCCGGCAATGAGGTGTGGACGACGAATGGAAGCAGCGGCGGCAGCGTACGCCTCACCGCGCTCGCCGACCCATCTGCCCAGGTCGGGATCTTTCATCTCGACGGGGATCGTGCCTTCTTCTCGGTGAACGATGCGAGCTTCGGACAAGAGCTCTTCGCTTCCGACGCTACTCCGGCCGGAACCCGGGCCGTCACCGCGTTCGGCTACCACCTGCCGTTCAGCGATGGCGAGGCAAGGATCGAGATCGTCGGAGGGAAGGCCTACTTCATCGCCACGGACGGAGTGGCTGCCAATCGACTGTGGAGCGCAGGCAGTCGGCCCGAGGAGCTCCGCTCCTGGGTGGAGAACGTAGCCTTCGACTATTCACAAGGCTTCCTCGCAGCGGCCGGGGGGTCGGTCTTCGTCCCTACCGCGGACGACCAGGGCGGCACTCACCTCTTCG
>JBDSRU010000440.1:0-19114 GCA_039929145.1 Thermoanaerobaculia bacterium | reverse complement strand
CTGATGGAGGAGATGGATCTGGATATCGCCGGAGAGTACATCTACGAGGCGGCGCTCCTGATCCAGCTCAAATCCCGCCTGCTGCTGCCGCGGCCGAAAAGGCTCGATGGCCAGCCAGTAGAGGAGGATCCTCGCGGCGAGCTCGTGCAGCGCCTTCTCGACTACCGGCGCATCAAGGAAGCAGCTCAGGCTCTGGCCGAGGTTGACCGCATGCGCCTCGGCCTCTGGGCGCGGCGCAGGCCGGCATGGGAAGAGGAGGAGGGCGGAGAGGTCGATCTCGATGAGGTCTCGCTCTTCGACATCCTGAGCGCTTTTCGCGGCGTCCTCGACCGTTACGATCGCGAAAACCCCGACCCGATTCTGCTTCCGGCCGAGACCTACCCGGTGCGCGGCCAGTTCGAGCGCCTGCTCGAGATCCTCAACGCCGGAGCGCCGTTCGATTTCATTCACGACCTGCGGACCCGCAGTTGCCGCGCCGAAGCGATCGCCGCCTTCCTGGCGGTGCTCGAACTGGCGCGCCTGAGGCTGGTGAGAATCCACCAGACGGAGAGCGGAGCCATCGTCCTCTACCGGACGACGCTCGATCCCACCGCGGAGGACCTGGAGAGTGTGGACGCATGATCAGCCGAGCCGATCTCGAAGCCGCCCTGGAGGCGGTCCTGTTCGCAGCCGCCCAGCCCGTTCCGGTGGAGCGGCTGTCGGGTCTCTTCGAAGATGTCGTAGCCGAGGATTTCGACACCGCGCTGGCGGCGCTGCGCAGCCGCTACCAGCCTGAGCCTGGGCGAGGCCTGTTCATCGAAGAGGTCGCCGGCGGGCTTCGCATCGTGACCGCCGCGGAGTACCATGGATACCTCAAGAAGTTCTTCGACGCCGCCGGCGGCAACAAGCTTTCGATGGCCGCCATCGAGACTCTGGCGATCGTGGCCTACCGGCAACCGGTCACGGTTCCGGAGGTGCAGGAGATGCGCGGCAAACAGTCCCAGGCGGTCATGCGCAACCTTCTGGAGAAGCGCCTGGTCAGGATCTCGGGACGGAAAGAAGTCGTCGGTCGGCCCTTCCTCTACGCAACGACGCGCGAGTTCCTGATGCATTTCGGCCTCAAGAGCCTGGGCGAGCTGCCGCCGCTCGAGGAGTTCGAAGAGACCTTCGGCAGCGAGCCGGTCGAGGGCAGTGCCATCGGCGAGCGAGAGGATCGACGCGATCCTGGCGGGCCGATCGAAGACGAATCGCCCGAGGCGATCGAAGTTGAGTCAGGAAGTGTGGAGGAACCGTGACAGCAGAGAGGTTGCAGAAGATCCTGGCGAGAGCCGGAGTCGCCGCCCGTAGGAAAGCCGAAGACCTGATGCGCGAGGGACGGGTTACCGTGAATGGCCGCATCGCCGTTCTCGGAGAGAAGGCCGACCCGGCCACCGACACGATCAAGGTCGATGACAAGCGTATTCAGTGCGTTACTTCGCACCGTTACCTGCTGCTCAACAAACCGCGCGGATACCTGACCGCGGTCGAGGACGACAAGGGCCGCCCGACGGTCATGCAGCTCGTTCCGCAGCACTGGCGAAAGGCGCTCATCCCGGTGGGTCGCCTCGACTATCAGACCGAAGGGCTGCTGCTGCTCACCGACGACGGTGAGTTCGCCCAGCGCATATCGCATCCGCGCTACGGTTGTCACAAGACCTACGAAGTGAAAGTGAAGGGGACGCCCGACGAGGCCCAGCTCGACCGCCTGCGTAAAGGGATCGTGCTCGAGGGCCGGCGCACCGCGCCTTGCCGGATCACCTGGATGAAAAGCACCGGCAGCCGCGAAGAGGAAGGCGGCAACACCTGGTTCGCCGTCGAGCTCTCCGAGGGCCGCACGCGGCAGGTGCGCGAGATGTTCTTCCGCATCGCTCATCCGGTGCAGAAGCTTCGCCGGGTCGCGATCGGTCCGTTGAAGGACACCGAGCTGCCGGTGGGCGCCCTGCGTGAGCTTTCCGAGCGCGAGCTCATGGTCCTGCGCAAGGCCACCGACAAGGTGGTCGCGAAGCCGGCCCGGCCGCGAAACGCGAAGCGAACGGCACCGGAGCGGGACGAGCCGATCGTGCGCCCGGCCCGCCCGCCGCGTCCGGAAATCTCCGAGCGCCGTGCGCGTCCCGAGAAGGTCGAGCGGGCGGGTCGTCCGGCGCCTGCGGAGCGGCCGGGCAAAGCGGAGCGTCCAGGGAGAGCGGAGCGGCCGGTTCGACCTGAGCGCGGCGAAAGAAGCTCCCGTCCAGCGCGTTCGGCCCGCGCGGCCGAAGGCGACGGACCGCCGCGCGGCGATCGTCCCGCGCGCAAGGCCCGCCCGGCCGGCGCCTCGCGGGGCGAGAAGCCGCGGGCTCCCGGACGAGGCAAGGCGCCAGCAGGGCGCAAGCCCCGCCCATCGCGACCGCGGTGACGAGCGGCGCTCCGCGTCCGCCGCTGATCGTCGCCATCGACGGACCGGCAGGGGTCGGCAAGAGCACTGCAGCGCGGCGGCTGGCGGTCTCTCTCGGGGTGCCGTACATCGATACGGGCGCGATGTACCGCGCCACCGCGCTCTATCTTTCCGCGGGCCGGATCGATCCCGCGGATCGCGCTGCGGTGGCAGCGGCGGTGCGTACCATGCCGCTGCGCCTGGTGCTGGCGAGCGGTGGCGCTCAGGTCGAGCTCGATGGCAGCGATCCAGGGGAGCGCGTCCGCCGTCCGGAGGTGAGCGCGCTCGCCTCGCGCATAGCCGTTCATCCCGAGGTGCGTCAACGGCTGGTCGGACTGCAGCAGGAGTTCGTGCAGCGCCACGGCGGAGTGATGGAAGGGCGCGACATCGGCACCGTCGTCGTGCCGCAGACGCCGTTCAAGTTCTACCTCGATGCAGCTCCCGAAGTCCGCGCAGACCGCCGCCGCGCCGAGCTCGGAGGCGACTCCGAGCCGTCCGAGGTTGCCCGCCAGCTGGCCGAGCGCGATGCCCGCGACAGCTCGCGCAGCGAGTCACCGCTGCTCGCGGCGTCAGACGCCCGGCAGATCGACACCGGCGAGCTCAGCGCCGATGCGGTTGTAGAAGAAATGCTGGCGGAGATTCGCCGGCGCTCCGGTCGCTCCTGACCGCGGCGGATCGGGCTCCCCTTCAGCTCGACAGGCGCTCGAGCACGGCGCGATCCCAATGCCGCGGTCCGAGCGTCTTGACGTCGGCGATCCGCGCTTCGGCCATACGGTCGGCGGCGACGGCGGTCGGGATGCCGTCGCGCCGCGCGATGGCGAAGACCCGCAGGACGTTGTCGTAGATTCCACGTGCCCGGCGCAGCGCGCGATCCTGGTCGTAGCCGACGAACTCCTGGAAGACGTTGATCAGGCCGCCGGCGTTGATGACGAAGTCGGGCGCGTAGAGGATTCCCCGCGCCTCGACTTCGGCGCCGTGGCGCGTGGCGTCGGCGAGCTGATTGTTGGCTCCGCCGGCGATCGCCTTGGCCTTCAGGCGCGGGAGGGTGTCGTCGTTGAGGATCGCGCCGAGGGCGCAGGGCGCGAAGATGTCGCAATCGACATCGTAGATCGCCTCGGGCGCGACGATCTCGACCCCCAGCTCCCGGGCGTCGCCGATCGCGTCGGCATCGATGTCGCAGCCGATGATGCGCGCGCCTTCGTCCTTGAGGTAGCCGGCGAGGTAGCCGCCAACGTTGCCGAGTCCCTGGACTGCGACCGTACGCCCGGAGAGATCGCTCGAGTCCCAGAGCGTCTGCGCGGCGGCGCGAATCCCCTGCAGGACGCCCAGCGCGGTTACCGGCGAGGGATCGCCACCGCCCCCGAGCTCGGGCGCGACGCCGGTGACCCACGGCGTCTCCTGGGAAATGAGCTCCATGTCGGAGGTATTGGTTCCCACATCCTCGGCGGTGATGTAGTGCCCGCCGAGCGAGTCCACGAAGCGGCCGAAGGCGCGGAAGAGCGCCTCCGACTTGTCCTTCTTCGGATCGCCGATGATGACCGCCTTGGCGCCGCCGAGGTTGATGCCCGCCGCGGCGGCCTTGTAGGTCATGCCGCGCGACAAGCGAAGGGCGTCCGTGAGGGCGGCGTCGAAGCTCTCGTAGGGCCACATCCGTGTTCCGCCCAGGCCGGGGCCGAGCACCGTCGAGTGGATGGCGATGATCGCCTGCAGCCCGATCTCCGGGTTCGAGCAGAGCAATACGCGCTCATGGCCCATCTCTTTCATCTCGGCGAATGCGTCCATGCGGTCGTCCTCTCGTGCCCGTAGGGCCAGACTTTCCAGGGGATTCGAAAAATGCCCCGGAAGTCTACCGCAGCATCGCCGCGCGAGCGCCCGTACAATCGCCGCATGGGACGACGGGAACTCTCGGCGCGCATCAAGGATCTCGCGCTCGCCGCCGGCTTCACCCGCGCCGGCATCGCGACCCTCGCGCCATCGGCGACGTCGGGCGCCAACGACCGCTGGCTCGGCGAGGGCGGGCATGCCGGCATGGGCTACCTCGAGAGGCACGCCGCGCTGCGCCAGGATCCGCGCCACCTCCTCCCCGCCGCGCGGAGCGTGCTTTGCGTCGCCCTCGACTACGCCCCTCCGGCGAACGAGCCGAAGCCCGATGGAGATTTCTGGCCAGGTGTCGCGCGCTACGCGCGCGGCGACGATTACCACGATTCGATGCGCGAAAAGCTCGGTAAAGTAAAGGATTCCATCGAAGCGGAGGTGCCCGGAGTCGAGGCGCGGGTCTGCGTCGATACGGCGCCCCTGCTCGAGCGCGAATGGGCCGCCCGCGCCGGCCTGGGGTCTTTTGGCAAAAACACGAATCTGTTGAACCCAGTCGCGGGCTCCTTTTTTCTACTAGCCGAGCTTTTGCTTTCGCTGGATCTGACACCCGATCTACCGCTTGCCGACCTGTGCGGATCTTGCACCCGCTGCCTGGATGCCTGCCCTACGGGCGCGTTGTCGCCTTACCGGCTCGAAAGCTCGCGCTGCATTAGCTACTGGACAATCGAGAACCGTGGCGACATTCCGCCCGCTGTCCGGGCGGCGATGGGGGAGTGGGTCTTTGGCTGCGATATCTGCCAGGAGGTCTGTCCCTGGAACGGCGATCCGCTGGGGGAGCTGGCGTCGGAGTTCGCCATTCCCGAGGCGCGGCAGGGGCTGTCCCTCGTCGGTGTGCTGGGCGGCGAGGAGGGCGACCTGCGGTCGGCGCTGCGCGGTACGCCCCTCCTGCGGCCGAAAGTGGACGGATTGAAGCGAAATGTCGCCGTAGCGATGGGCAACCGGCGCGATCCGGGATATATTGCGTCTCTGGCCGAGGCGCTCGAGAGCGGCTCCCCTCTGGTTCGCAGGCACAGCGCCTGGGCCCTGGGGAAGATCGGCACAGCGGAGGCGAAGGAAATCCTGCAGCGAGCCCGCGAAAGCGAGGCGGATCCGGACCAGCGACGCGAGTTGGAGGAGGCTCTGCGCCCCCTTTGACAGCCGGAGCGACCGCCCCATATACTTTCAAAGCTCGAATTCTCAATAGCTTAAGAATCTCGAGTCCCCTACCCAGGGGCACGAGGCTAGGCCTCGAAAAAAAATCCAAACCAGGAGGTAGTACCGGAATGAGCTTGGGCAAGCAGCGCGCGGCAATCGATGAGGAGATGAGCGCCGAGGACCAGCGCGCCTACGAGCAGTTCATTGGACTTTACGACCAGAGCATGCGCAATCTCGCCGAAGGCGAGATCGTGAAGGGCCGGGTCGTGACGATCACCAACAACTCCGTGGTGATCGACGTCGGATACAAGTCGGAAGGTCTGATCCCTGTCGCGGAGTTCTTCAACGAAGAGGGAAAGCTGTCCGTCGCGGTCGGCGATGATGTCGAAGTGCTCCTCGAGAAGACCGAGGACCTCGAAGGCCACATCCTGCTCTCCTACGCCAAGGCGGCGCGCATGCGCGTCTGGACCGACGTGGAGAACAGCTTCAAGGAGGGCCGCATCATCAAGGGTCGGGTCATCGACCGCATCAAGGGCGGCCTGACGGTCGACGTCGGAGTCCGCGCCTTCCTGCCGGGCTCGCTTGCCGACATCAAGCCGGTGAAGAATCTCGAGAGCCTGAAGGGGCGCGACCTCGAATTCAAGGTCATCAGCCTCGATCGGCGCCGCAACAACATCGTCCTCTCCCGCAAGGCCGTTCTGGAAAAGGAGTACGAGCGCAAGAAGGGTGAAACGCTCGAGCGCCTCCAGGAAGGCGAGCGTCTCAAGGGCGTGGTCAAGAACATCACCGACTACGGTGTCTTCGTCGATCTCGGCGGCATCGACGGTCTGCTGCACATCACCGACATCTCCTGGGGGCGCGTCAACCACCCGTCGGAGCATTTCAACGTCGGCGACGAAGTCGACGTCATCGTGCTCAAGTTCGACCGCGAGTCCGAGCGTGTCTCACTGGGCTACAAGCAGCGCCAGGAAGATCCGTGGATCCTCGTCGACAAGAAGTTCCCGGTCGGCACGCGGGTCGAGGGCAAGGTCGTCAGCCTCGTCGACTACGGCGCTTTCGTCGAGCTCGAGGAGGGTGTTGAAGGCCTCGTGCACGTGTCTGAGATGTCCTGGACCAAGAAGGTGGTGAGCCCGGCGAAGCTCCTCGTACCCGGTCAGCAGCTGTCGGCGATCGTCACCGAGCTCGACCTCGGCCAGCGTCGCATCAGCTTGTCGCTGCGCCAGATCGAGAAGAATCCGTGGGAAGGGCTCTCCAACCTCTTCCCTGTCGGCTCGATCATCGACGGCCGGGTGCGCAACCTCACCGAGTTCGGCGCTTTCGTCGAGATCACCGAGGAGATCGACGGGCTGGTCCACGTCTCCGACATGAGCTGGACCAAGCGCATCAAGCATCCGAGCGAGGTCCTGAAGAAGGGCGACACGGTGCGCGCGCGGATCACCAACATCGACGTCGACAACCAGCGGGTCTCGCTGTCGATCAAGGAGTTCCTCCCCAACGAATGGCAGGAGTTCGTCGAGAACAACCGCGTCGGCGACATCGTCACTGGCCGGGTGGTCAATGTGACCGACTTCGGTCTCTTCATCGATATCTTCGACGGCCTCGAAGGCCTCGCGCACATCAGCGAGATCGACTTCGCCGGCGGCAAGCTCGAGGTTACCTTCCCGGTCGGCAAGTGGGTCCGTGCACGCATCCTTCGCATCGAGCAGGACGAGAAGAAGGTCGGGCTCACCGTTCGCGGCGTCTCGCAGCCCTCCGACGAGGAGACCGCCGAGCTCGAGTCCGCCGCCGCCAAGGCGGTCGAGCCGGTCGAGTCCGCCGAACCGGCGGAGTCGGATGGCGAGCCCTCCTGAGCTTGTAGAGAGCCAGCCCGTGCAGCCGGCGAACGACGGACTCACCAAGGCGGATCTCGTCGAAGAGGTGGCGAGAACCGCACAGTTGACGAAGAAGCAGGCCGAGTCGATCGTGAATCTGGTTTTCCAGACGATCATCGACTCGCTTCGTGACGGGTCCAAAATCGAACTGCGCGGGTTCGGCAGCTTTCGCATCCGGAATCGCGGTGCGCGGCTGGGCAGGAATCCGAAGACGGGGGAAAGAGTCGAAGTCCCCCCGAAGCGGATCCCCTACTTCAAGCCGGGCAAGGAGCTCAAAGAGCAGCTCAACCAGACGGAACCCTGAGCCGGAGATGCGGTGACCGAAGCTGAAAATCCGAGTTTCCCGCTGCGCGCTTTTCTACTCTGTCTCGTCGCCTGGTTGCTGCCGACCTCCGGCCATCTCCTCCTCGGCAAGCGATTCCGCGCGCTCGGTTTCGCAGTCGTCCTGCTGATCGCCTTCGGACTTGGCCTCCGTCTGGAGGGGAATCTCTATCGCCCGGTAGAGGGCCAGCCGCTCTCGGTGCTCGCCACGGCTGGCGCAATGGGAGTCGGTGCGCCCTATTTCGTCGCCCGTTTCGGCGCCGGTTTTCAGGGACGGCCCGAGGCGCAGGGCTTCGAGTACGGCACGGTCTTTCTGCTCTCCGCCGGCCTGATGAACCTGTTGCTGGTCCTCGACGTCTGGGACATCGCCCGCGGCAGGAGGGACGAAGATTGAGCCACCTCGTTCTCATGACCACCTATGCCGCGCTGGTCGGGTTCTTCTTCGCCCTGCTCTGGCGGCGGGGCAGGAAGGAGCAGGTGAAGCTCTTCCTGCAGATCTTTCTCGGCATGATGCTCGGCGCCATCCTTCTCGGATGGCTGATGTACCCTTTTCCCACCGGACCCGCCGCACCGATCCCATGACCACCGGCGACCTACTGGTGGTCGCCGGCGAGGCATCAGGAGATCAACACGGCGCGAGGATGCTGCGCGAGCTGAAGCGCCTGCGGCCCGGCCTTCAAGCCTTCGGCCTCGGCTCGACCGAGCTCGCCGCCGAAGGCGTCGATCTGGTCGCCGACAGCCGGGAGATCTCGGTCGTTGGAATCTCCGAGGCGTTGGGCATCCTGCCGCGCGCCAGGGAGATTCAGGACTTGCTGGTCGCAACCTGCGAGCGGCGCCGGCCGGCGGTCGCGGTCCTGATCGACTTTCCGGAATTCAATCTCCGTCTGGCGCGCAAGCTCAAGTGGCTCGGGATTCCGGTCGTCTACTACATCAGCCCGCAGGTCTGGGCCTGGCGGCGGGGAAGGGTGCGGGCGATCTCCGAGCTCGTCGACCGTATGCTCGTGCTCTTCCCCTTCGAAGTCGACTTCTACCGCCGCAACGGCGTCTCCGCCACGCACGTCGGCCATCCCCTCGTCGACGAGGTCGGGATGTTGCGCAGTGTCTGGGACGACGCGCAACGGGCGCGCTCGGCCGGACCGCTCGGCATCGCGCTGATGCCGGGCTCGCGGAGGAGTGAGATTCGTTCGCTTCTGCCGCGGATGATCGAAGCCGCCCGCGCCCTGCAGCAGCAGGTCGATGCCGAGCCGGTGCTCATCCAGGCGCCTTCGGTCAGCAGCGAATTCCTGGCGCCCTATCTTTCGGCCTACGAAGCCGCGACCGGGAAAGCGCTCCGCGTGGTGCGTGAGAATCGCTTTCAGGCGATCGCCGACTCCCACCTGGTGCTCTGCGCCTCCGGCACCGCGACCCTCGAAGTGGGTCTGCTCGGGACGCCGATGCTCGTTCTCTATCGCCTTGGAGCCTGGAGCTACCTTCTGGCTCGCGCGCTCGTCCGTCTGCCGCACTTCAGCCTGGTCAATCTGGTTCTCGGCAGGAGCGCCGTCCCCGAGCTGCTGCAGGGCGAGACCGCCCCGGAAAAGGTCGCGGCCAAGGCGCTCGAGCTGCTGCAATCTCCGGCCCTCGTGACGACGATGCGGCAGGACCTCGCGGCCCTGCGTCCGGCGCTCGGTCGTTCCGGCGCCAGCCAGCGCGCCGCCCGCGAAGTGGCCGCCTTCCTGCCGCAGATCGGCGATCTCTCGGGAGCCACGACCGTGCCTGAGATCTCCGGAGCCCGACGCGCATGAAACTGCTCGCATTTCTGCTGCCTTACGTCCGCAAATACTGGAAGTGGGCGGTTCTGGCGATGGGCGCGACGGTGCTCTACGCGGCCTCGACCGTCGTCCTCATCCAGCTGCTCGAGCCGATCTTCAGCGAGGTGCTGCAGATCGGAGCGAGCGAAATGCCGGGCGGGCTCGGATCGCTGCTGCCGGCGACGGAGAAACCGCCTGCGGGCGAAACGCAGGAGTCGACACCCGAAACCGCTTCGCCGTCTGGCGAGACGGCCGCGGCGGCGGTCGATCCGCTGCAAGAGGCCCGGAAGGCGCGCGTCTTCCTAGACCGGATGCTTCACGACGGCCTCGATGCGCTCAAGGCCGCCTTCCACGTCACGCCCTCGCAGGTGATCTATTTCATCCCGCTCCTCTTCGTCGCCGTCTTCATTCTGCGGAGCTTCAGCGACTTCCTGAACGGCTACGCCTTTCAGCACCTGGGGTTGGGAGCGACCAACGACCTGCGCAACGACCTCTATGCGCGCACGCTGACGCAGACCAGCCGCTTCCACGCCGACCATCCTTCGGGCGAGCTGGTGAGCCGCGTCGTGCACGATGTCGGGGTTCTCCAGGCGGCAGTCTCGACCCGCCTGGTCGACCTCGTGCAGCAGTCGGTGACCCTCGTCGGCCTACTTTGCCTGCTGTTTTCGATCCAGTTCAAGCTGGCGCTTTTCTGCGTCGTGGTGGCGCCAGCGGTGCTTTATCCGATCGTGCGCTTCAGCAAGAGCATGCGCAAGACCAGCCATCGCACCCAGGAGCGCACCGCCGATCTCGCCAATCTGGTCTCGGAGTCGTGCCGCGGCCACCGCGTGGTCAAAGCGTTCGGCATGGAGGCCTTCGAGGAAGCGCGTTTCCGCGAGGCGACGCGGCGTCACCTGCGCGCCAACCTTCGCGGACAGATGTTGTCCAATCTCTCGGGACCGGTGATCGAGTCCCTGGGAGTCATCGGCGCTGGAGTCTTTCTCGTGTTCGCCGGCCGCGCGATCCATTCGCACTCCATGGAGCCCGGAGTGCTGGTCAAATTCCTCATCGGGCTCTACGCCATGTACGATCCGATCCGCAAGCTCAACAAGGTCAATCTGGTGGTGCAGCAGTCGATGGCGGCGGCGCAGCGGATCCGCAGCCTGATGACGCTGCCAGTCGAGATTCACGACCGCCCGGGAGCGGTCGTGGCGCCGGAGCTCGAACGCGAGATCGCCTTCGAGAACGTCTCCTTCCGTTACGACGAGAAGGAGGTTCTCTCCGGAGTCGACCTGGCCGTGCGCCGCGGCGAGGCGGTGGCATTCGTGGGCCCTTCGGGCGGCGGGAAGACGACGCTCTGTAACCTCGTTCCGCGCTTCTTCGACGTCACCGGCGGCAGAATCGCGATCGACGGCAGGGATGTGCGCGACCTTCAGCTCGCGAGCCTGCGCGGCATGATCGGGCTCGTGACCCAGGAAACCGTCCTGTTCAACGACACCGTACGCGCCAACATCGCCTACGGCCGCGTCGATCTGCCGCTCGAGAAAGTGCGCGAGGCCGCGCTCGCTGCCTACGCCGACGAGTTCATTCTCGACATGCCGGAGGGCTACGACACGATTATCGGAGAGGGTGGCGTGCGCCTCTCGGGCGGACAGAAGCAGCGCCTGGCGATCGCCCGCGCTCTGCTCAAGAACGCGCCGATCCTGATCCTCGATGAGGCGACCTCGATGCTCGATACCGAGTCCGAGTCGCTGGTCCAGAAGGCGCTCGGCAACCTGATGCGCGACCGGACCACCTTCGTGATCGCCCACCGGCTGAGCACGATCACCATGGTCGACCGGATCTTCGTCCTCGAGGCCGGTCGCATCGTGGAGCAAGGCAGCCACGCCGAGCTTCTCGCCGCCGACGGGCTTTACCGCCGGCTCTACGACCTGCAGTTCCGGGACTGAGGTGAGCGCAGCGCGCTCCAGGCCCAAGGTGGCCCCCGAAGACGACTGGCGGATAGGTCCCGCGAGTCTCGCCCTTGCGGGGCTGATTCGCGGCCTCGCCTCGACCGTCGACATGCACTTCCACGACGACTCCATCGTGCGCTCGTGGGAAGCGGAGAAGCGGCCCTACATCCTGGCGTTCTGGCACCGCTATCTGATCCTGATGTGCTACGCCTGGCGCGGGACGCGGATGAGCGTCCTGGTCAGCCAGAGCTGGGATGGCGAGTTGACCTCGCAGACGCTGGCGCACCTTGGCATCGGCACTTCCCGTGGCTCGAGCACTCGCGGTGGAGCGGTGGCGATGCGCGACCTGCTACGTCAGGCGCGCTCGGGGTCGGATCTGACGATCACCCCGGACGGCCCCAAGGGCCCCCCTTGCAAGGTGCAGCCGGGGGTCATCGTCGCGGCGGCGATGACCGGCCTGCCCATTCAGCCGGTCGCGCTCGGCGCCAGCCGGCGAAAGCTCCTGCGCAGTTGGGACAGAATGCTCGTGCCACTCCCCGGGGCGAGACTCGACTACGTGTTCGGCGCTCCCGTCACGATCGCGCCGAAGAGTTCCATCGACGCCGGAGTGGAGCAGTTGGAGGCGGCGCTGGTCGCACTCGACAGGCGGGCCGAGGCGCTTTCAGGACACGAGGATTCGGGCGGAGACGAGCGATGAGGAGCATGACGGGATTTGGACAGGTGACCGGGGAGGCGAGCGGTCTGCAGGTCTCGGTCACCCTGCAAGGGGTCAATCACCGCTACCTCGACATCGTTCTCCGCATGCCGGAGGAGATCCGCTTTCTCGAGGCAGCGATCCGCGAACGGCTGAACGGCGCGATTCGGCGCGGGCGCTGCGAAGCGGCCGTTTCGCTCCGGCGCCCCCTGACCAGCGAACTCGAAGTCGAGCTGCAGACCGGCGCAGTGAGAAAGCTCCTCGCCGCCTGCCGGCCACTGGTCGAGTCCGGCGAGCTCTCGCCACAGTTGACGATCGGCGACCTCGCCCGCAGTCCCACCTTTCTGCGCGTCGAGCGCTCGACCGCGACCTGGAGTGGGGACGACGAAGCGGCGATCTGGCGCACTCTCGACTCCGCGCTGGCGCAGTTCGAGCACAGCCGGTCCGCGGAGGGAGAGCGCATCGGCCGGGCGATCGACCTCATTCTCGGGCGCCTGTTGGAAGTCGCCGCGGCCTTGCGCGAACGCCTCCCCGAAGCGCGCGCGCTCATCGCCGAGAGCGTCCGCCAGCGGCTGCGCGACTGGACGGCGGAATACGGCGTCGAGGAAGATCGGCTGCTGTCCGAGATCGCGGTGCTGGCGGAGAAGAGCGACGTTCAGGAGGAGATGGACCGGCTGGCCGCCCATCTCGAGCAACTTCAGGAGGTCATGCTCCGCCCGAGTCCGATCGGCAGGCACCTCGATTTCCTGGCCCAGGAACTTCTGCGCGAGCTCAATACCCTGTGCGCCAAGTGCCGTGACACGCGGGTCGTGCAGCTCGGGCTCGACGCCCGGCTTCTCTGTGAACAGATTCGGGAACAGGTGCAGAATGTCGAGTGAACAGGTCCCCGGAGCGGGACGATCGCCGGGAGAGCTCTTTCTCCTCTCGGCGCCGTCGGGCGCCGGCAAGACGACGCTGATCCGCAGGCTGATCGACTCCCTGACCGACTCCGGCAGCATCGAGTTCTCGGTCTCCCACACGACCCGCAAGCCTCGGCTCGGCGAAGTCGACGGCCGCGACTATCACTTCACCGACGTCGAGAACTTCAGGCGGATGATCGACGGTGACCTTTTCCTCGAGTCGGCGGAAGTTCACGGCAACTTCTACGGCACCTCGAACGCCGCTGTCCTGCCCTTTCTCGAACACGGCGTCGACGTCGTGGTCGATCTCGACGTGCAGGGTGCCGAGCGCTTGATGCAGCGCTTTCCGGCCGCCAACAGCATCTTCATCCTGCCGCCGTCCTACGCTGATCTCGTTCTGCGGTTGAACGGCCGGAGTCTCGACGGAAGCGAGGAAATCGCCCGCCGGCTGGCCGTATCTCTCTGGGAAATCAAGCGTTTCGACCGCTACCAGTATGTTATTATCAATGACGATGCCGCCCGTGCCAGCCAGGCGCTGGCGGCCATCGTGCTGGAGAAACGGTGTCGCATGGCGCGCATGCAGTCGCGCGTCGATGCGATCCTGGCCGACTTTTCCAGCATCCCAAAGTCCTGAAGACGCCGTTCGAAAGCGCGATCGCAGCCGAAAAGATCGCCGAGGAGATTTCGTGGAACAGATTCCGGATCGCATCGACAGCACTTTTCGTTACATCCTGATCGCGGCCAAGCGTGCCGAGCAGCTCGTCCGGGGCGCCAAGCCGCGAATCGAGATGCCGAACCGCAAGCCGTCGCGCGTTGCGATGCGCGAAGTGGTCGAGAACCTCGTCGACTGGGACTACGGTCCGGCGCCGGTGCCCGAGCCGATCGAGGCCCCCGCGGTGGAAAACCCCGAGTGACCCCGGCGGGCGGCGGTGCGCCTGCGACGCCTGGCGCTGCCGGCAGCGCCGTCGGCCGTCCGCGCCGCATCCTGCTCGGAGTCTGCGGCGGCGTCGCTGCCTACAAATCAGCCGACCTCGTCCGTCGGCTACGCGAGCGCGGCCACTCGGTGCGCTGCGCCCTGACGCCCACCGCAGTGCGGTTCGTCAGCCCGCTTACCCTTGAAGTGCTCTCCGGGCATCCGGTTTTCGGCGAGGAGTACCTCGAGCCCGGGCGCGCCGGCGACGAAGAGCACATCGCCGCCGCGGCCTGGGCGGAGGTCCTCTGCATCGCTCCAGGCACGGCGCACATGATCTCCACCCTCGCCCTCGGCCTCGCCCCCAACTTTCTCTCCACCCTGGCGCTCGCTTTCCGCGGTCCGGTCGTGGTCGCTCCGGCGATGCACAGCGCGATGTGGGAGAAGCCGGCTTTGCAGGAGAACGTCGAGCGTCTGCGGCGCTCTGGCGTCACCTTCGTCGGCCCGGAGTCCGGCGCCCTTGCTTCCGGCGAAGTGGGTCTGGGACGCCTCGCAGATGCCCAGGCGATCGCCGCCGCCTGTGAAGGCAGCTTCCAATCCCTGACGCTCGCCGGGCTGACCGTCCTGATCAGCGCCGGGCCGACCCAGGAGCCGATCGATCCGGTGCGCTACCTCGGCAATCGCTCGAGCGGCAAGATGGGTTTCGCGCTCGCCGCCGAAGCCGCCCGGCGCGGCGCGCACACCGTTCTGGTGGCCGGTCCGGTCGCTCTTGCGACGCCACCCGGCGTCGAGCGCATCGACGTGCGCACCGCCCGCGAGATGGAGGAGGCCGTGCGGCGGCACGCTGGCGCGGCCGACCTCATCGTCATGGCGGCGGCGGTGGCCGATTTCCGACCCGCCGTCTACGAAACCGAGAAGATCAAACGGCACGCGGGCACGCCGGAGATCTCCCTGGTTGCCAACCCCGACATCCTCGCTTCCCTGGCGACACTGGCTCCGCGGGCCTTGCGCGTTGGCTTTGCCGCCGAGAGCACGCTCGCGAGCGACGAGGCGGCGCGGAAGCTGGCGGCGAAAGGGGCTCACTTCCTGGTCGCCAACGACATCTCTCGCAGCGATATCGGCTTCGGCGCCGAGCAGAACGAGGTCACGATCTTCGGCCGCGAGACGGATTCCGAAACGCTCTCGCGGCGCCCGAAGTCGGCGATCGCGAGCGCCCTCTTCGATCGTTTCGAGGTGAGGCTCGCCGAGCTCTCTTCCGCAGCCGAGGCAGGCCGTGAGTCCGGGTCCGGAAGAAGCTGAGCTGCTGCAGTATCTGGCCGATCTCGGCTGGAGCGATCTTTACCTCGAGGCCGGTTCCGGCGCGCCGGCGGGCGCTCAAGGCGCGGCTGCGGTCGCATCGCAAGCCAGGGCTCGAGGTGCCAGCGGCGATCCCGCCACGGACTCCGGCTCGCATCCATCCGGTGCCGTTCCCGATTCTGAAGGAGCGCCACAGGACGCTCCTGACCCTGTCGTCGATGCCGGCGCTCGCGGGCGTCTGCTGCCCGTCGCGGCGTCCAGGTCCCTCCGCCTGCCCGCCGCCGAGATCGTGGTTCAGCTCGCAGCGCTCGCGGCGGTCGTCGCCTCCTGCAGGCAGTGCAAGCTCTGTACGACCCGTACGCAGACGGTGTTCGCGAGCGGCGATCCGCACGCCCGGCTGATGATCGTGGGGGAGGGTCCCGGCGCCGAAGAAGACCGCCAGGGGCTGCCGTTCGTTGGCGCCGCCGGGGAGCTGCTCAACAAGATTCTCTCGGCGATCGGTCTGGCGCGTGACGAGGTCTACGTGGCGAATATCGTCAAGTGCCGGCCGCCCGGCAATCGCGATCCTGAAACCGACGAAGTTCGCGCCTGCCGTGGCTATCTCGAGAAACAGATCGAACTCGTGCGACCCGAAGTCCTGGTGATACTCGGTCGCGTTGCGGCGCAGGTGCTGCTGGGCACGGACGCCTCGCTGTCGCGCCTGCGTGGCGACTGGCACGAGGTGCAAGGCGTGCCGGTGCGGGTGACGTACCATCCAGCAGCGCTGCTGCGAAATGCGGCCTGGAAGCGACCGACGTGGGAGGATATGCAGCTCGTGCGGGACCGCTTGCGGCCTCCTGCGGAGGGCGCAGCGCCGGAGCCCGAGGGAGGCATCTAGATGAATCGAAAGCTCGTGCAGGTGGAGCTTGCCGGAGGCCGTGCCGTCCCTGGCCAGAAGCTGGTGATGGGTCTGTTCTCCGACCGCGAGGCCGGTTTCGAGCGCCTCGGAGCCGTGGCGTCGCGAAGCGCACACCAGCTCATCCGGGCGCTGCGCTTCACTGGCGCAGCGGAGCATGTCGCCGAAACGGTGCTCGCCGGATCAGGGCGCACGCTCACGCTCATCGGACTGGGCAAGACCTCCGAGTTCACCGACGAGAAGGCGCGCGCGTTCGTCGAGCGCGCCCTCGAAGCTGCAAAAAGCGCCCGCTCTGCGAGCCTCGGCCTGGTGATTCCCGAGCACGATCTGTTCGCCGGCGCGGCCGCTGCCGAAAGAAACGTACGGCGCCTCGCGCTCGCGGACTACCGCTTCGATGCCTACCTGCCACGCAGCAGCGGACCGCGCATGCAGTCGGTCACGGTGGCCGTCCCATCCGCCTGGCGCCGCGCCTGGGATCTCGGAAAGGTGCAGGGCAGCGCAATTGCGGAGGGCGTGGCGCTCGCCCGCGATCTCGGCAATACGCCGCCCAATCAGGCGTCGCCGGAGTGGATCTCCCGTCAGGCACGCGCGCTCGCCCGCCGTTGGGGAGCGAAGTTCAGGGTGCTCGGCGAACCGGAGCTCCGCCGCCGCGGCATGGGCGGCCTCCTTGCGGTCGGCGGCGGCTCCCGGAATCCACCCCGGCTGGTGCGGATCGATCTCGGAACCAAGGGTCCGGTGATCGCTCTGGTCGGCAAGGGGATCACCTTCGATACCGGCGGGATTTCGATCAAGTCGGCGGCGCAGATGGACGAAATGAAGTGGGACAAGATGGGCGCTTGCGCGGTCCTCGGCATCCTCGAGGCGGTGAGCCGTCTTCACCTCCCGGTTCGCCTGCGCGCCTACCTGCCGCTCGCCGAGAACATGCCCGACGGCGCCGCTTACCGGCCGGGCGACATCGTGCGCTGCGCCAACGGCAAGACGGTGGAGATCACCAACACCGACGCTGAAGGGCGGATGGTCCTGGCGGACGCGCTCGCCTGGGCGGCGAGCGAGGCGCCGGACGCGATGCTCGAATACTCGACCCTCACCGGCGCCTGTGTCGTGGCGCTCGGGCAGACCGGCGCTGGCCTCTTTACGCCGTCGGACGAGCTCTCGCAGACGCTGCTCGCGGCCGCTGGCGCCGCGGGCGAACGCCTCTGGCGGCTACCGCTCTGGCCGGAGTTCCTCGAAGAGATGCGCGGCACCCATTCCGACTTGAGGAACTCCGCCGGACGCTGGGGAGGCGCCTCTTCCGCGGCGGCCTTCCTGTCGCAATTCGTTGGCCAGGTCGCCGACTGGGCGCATCTCGACATCGCCGGACCGGCCTATGTCGGCGGCGAAGGCGGCAAACGCGGCGCGACCGGTTTCGGCATCGCTTTGACGGTGAACTGGCTCCGGGCTGGGGGCGCCGTCCCGGTGCAGCGACGACGGCGCGGCTGAGGCCACCGAGTTGATGCCGGAGTCCGATCCACCGCTGCTCGAGGTCTCGGGCCTCGAGATTTGCTTTCCCGGACCCTCGCGCCCCTTCGAGGTCGTGCGCGGCGCGAGCCTGGTCGTCCGGCGCGGCGAGATCGTCGGGCTGGTGGGCGAGTCGGGATCCGGAAAGAGCTTGACCGCCCTCGCCATTCTCGGCCTGGTTCCGTCGCCCGGCCGGGTCGTCGGCGGCGAGATCCGCCTCGACGGCCGCAATCTCGTCGGCCTCTCCGAGCGTGAGCTGAGATCGGTCCGTGGAGCGCGGATCGGCCTGGTCTTCCAGGAGCCGATGGCGGCGCTCAATCCGGTGCTCACGCTGGAGACCCAGATCTGCGAGGCGATCCGCGCGCATCCCGCGAAAGGGCCGGTCGGCAAGGGGCTGCGGGTCACCGCCAGAGCGGCGCGGGCGCGGGCCCGCGAGCTTCTCGATCTGCTCGCGATCCCCGATCCCGAGCGCCGCCTCGGCGAGTATCCACATCAGCTGTCGGGCGGGCAGCGCCAGCGCGCGATGCTGGCGATCGCCCTCGCCGCCGGACCCGACCTGCTCATCGCCGACGAACCGACGACGGCGCTCGACGTCACGCTGCAGGCACAGGTTCTGGAGCTTCTCGAGCGCTTGCGCCGAGAGCTGGGGCTGGCGATTCTCCTGATCACCCACGATCTCGCGGTGGTCGCGGAGAGCTGCGACCGGGTTCTCGTGATGTATGCCGGCGAAATCGTCGAGTCGGCGAGTTCGGAGGAGCTCTTCGCGAGACCGGCGCACCCCTATACACGGGCGCTCCTGGCATCGATTCCGGTGCTCGGTGCACCCGCGCCGCGCGGTGAGCTGCCGGCGATTCCAGGGCAGGTGCCGGCGGCCGATCGCTTGCCTGCGGGCTGCGTTTTCGAACCGCGCTGTCCGGCCCGGATCGAGCGTTGCCGGAGCGAGCGCCCGGCATGGGTCGAGCTCGGCGGCGGCGCGGAGTGCCGCGGCGGACGCTGCCTCCGGCTGCCGGAGATCTTCGTCGACAAAACCCGCCAGCTGTCCGGCCTTTCGGGCGCCTCCCTGCCGTGACCCCGCTCCTCGAACTGCGCGGACTCAGCAAGGAGTTTCCGATCCGCTCGTCGTTCCTCCGCCGGCGGCTGGGGACGGTTTCGGCCGTCAATGGTGTCGATCTGACGATCGCCCAGGGGGAAACTCTGGCCCTGGTGGGAGAGTCGGGCTCGGGCAAGAGCACCCTCGGCCGGATGATCGTGCGCCTGGTCGAACCGACCCGCGGCGAGATCCACTTTCGCGGCGCCGATCTTCTGGCGCTCGGAGACCGCGACCTGCGCCGGGCCCGGCGCCACTTCCAGGTGGTCTTTCAGGATCCGTACGGTTCGCTCAATCCGCGCATGCGGATCGGCGCGGTTCTGCTCGAGCCTCTCCAGGTCCACGGCCTGCTCTCTCCGGCAGAACGAAAGGGTAGCGAAGGGCGCGCGGCGCGGATCTCCCGGGTCGCGGCGATGCTCGCCGAAGTCGGCCTGCCGGCGGAGGCCGCCGGGAGATATCCGCATGAATTCTCGGGCGGCCAGCGTCAGC